>JAITBE010000043.1 GCA_031283755.1 Spirochaetaceae bacterium | reverse complement strand
AGGATAAGGCTTAAACGCCGGATCCATTTTTTTGCCGGAACAGGCTCTTTGCCTTTTACCGCCTCCCTGTTTGGAAAGGGAACCGCGTCGCGCAGCTCAATAGAAGGTTCAAGCCTTTTGATGATCTCGCCGGTACGGGTCATAATGTCGTCCCATAACCCGGCGTTTTGCGCTTCGATGATAAGCTTTTGTACGGAAAAATCAACCTGGGCCTGGTTTACTCCCTGCAGGCTGCCGATATGCTTTTCAATTTTTGCCGCGCATTTGGGACAGCAGAGGTTATCCAGAATATATTCCCGTTTTAATGCTGTTTGCATGACTCCCCCTAGCTCGCCTTAACAACAATGTCTTCATCGACATTCCGGGCGATTCCGGCAATGGCTTCAAGCAGGGTGTCTTCGCCCCCCTCGAATTCAATGGTAAGCCGTGTATTCGGAAAATCCACCAACGCTTGTTTGACTTCCGGCAGTTTCTTTACCTTTTCGTCAATTTCCGCGGCGCAATTAGGGCAGCAAAGCCCATCCAATATATAGGTTTTTCTTGTCATATCAAACGCTCCTCAAAACATATTAATATTGAACAATTGATAACCTGTTCAACTATTTTTGCAAAAAAAACACCCCAGCCTATTCACATACATGGACTAAACCTTGATCAAAAATAGTTCCCACATGATCATCCTCCAGGGAATAATACACCACCTTCCCCTCCCGGCGGTACTTCACGAGCCGGGTCTGCCTGAGGGTTCTGAGCTGGTGGGAAATAGCGGACTTGCTCATGCCCAAAAGCGCCGCAATATCGCAGACGCACATCTCGGCCCGCAGGAGGGCGCAGAGGATCTTGACCCTGGTGGAATCGCTGAAAACCTTAAACAGATCCGCCAGGTCCAGCAATACCTCATCCCCGGGCATCTTTTCCCTGACCGCGGCTACCACTTCTTCGTGGATTACATTACAATCAAGGCCCTCAATGTCCGGAACATCCCTTCCCATAATCTCTCCCTACAGTTGAACATATGAACATATATATAATATACCAAGGTTCATACCGTGTGTCAAGGGATTTTTTGAGGATTTTTTCAGATTTTGAGACAGCCGCCAATCATCCGGTAAGTACAGGGATCTTACAAAAGGATAACCCTAATCCGCACAGAGGAAAATATCCTGAATTGACGGCCCGGTAATTCAGGCTACCACACATGGTACACATCATGGACCTTTTCACCCCGGAGGACCCTCTGTTCCCGGCCGATGTTCCACCGTACATGCTCCCGGAGCTCCGCGGCGGCGTCAAAGGAGAGGCCCAAGACCCGCTTGAGTTTATCTACCCTAACATGGGCGGGGGTCCGTCTTACCTCCCCCTCCGGGGGGACTACCCTGGAAGAGGTGCCGGGGACCAGTTCAATGGCCATCCGGGCAATGTCCGCCCAGGAGGTAAAGGGTTCTCCCAGGGCGAGGAATATTTCCTCATCCAGATCGCTTTCCACCAGTTTCAGGTAAACCTGGGCTATCTGGGCGGAAGAGATAAACTGGGTGCCGTCATATTCGGAAATTACCAGGTTTTCACCCTTTAGTACGGACCGGGCTATGTCCCGAAACCGCGTATCCGATTGGGAAGCGCCCCCCTCAAAGGCGGGGTTTGAAAAGGTATAACCCGGCCGGATGATGTTGCGCCGGATCTTAACCGCCGCGCCCCGGACTCCCTGGCCGGTATAGTACTGCCTGAACCCGGTCAGGTACTTTTCCGTTGCCGCCTTGGTGGAACCGTAGAGATCGTCAGGGGTACAAAAGGTGGTTTCGTCGGCGCCGTCCTGGTTTCTGCCGAACACCGCGGTGGAACTGGTGTAAATAAAATTTTTTACCCCGGCCTGTTCCGCCTTTTCCAGCAGGAAAACCGTAACCCGGGTATCATGATCGAGCATCTCCACCGGCGTATTTCCCCAGCCCAGGGCAATATGGATCACCGCGTCACAGCCGTACAGGGCCTTTTCCATTATCTCCAGATCCAGAATATTCCCCTTGACCAGGGTAATATTTTTTTGGTTTCCAAGTTGAGGGATCCGCTCCGGGGTTCTGGTATACGCGACGATCTCATGTCCCGCTTCCAAAAGGGTCTTGGTTACATATTGGCCGATATTTCCGGTCCCGCCGGTAATAAAAATTTTCATTGCGCAAAATCTCCTTTTGTTTTGTGTCCGGATAACGCGGGGAAACCGCGGCCGGCCCTCAAGCTTCTTGGGAATAATTCTCCAGGAGCTCAATATAACATTTAAGATCCTTCCGGGCGTCCAGGTAGGCATATTCACCGCCGCCATTCCCGTATTTTCCCCGCTGCACACAGGGGAGGCCGAATTCTTCACCGGAGCGGATCTTGTCGTCCATTCCCTTTACCCCAAAGGCAATATGGTGCAGCCCTTCCCCGTGTTCGTCCAGGTAATCCTGCCATACGCTTTTTGCGCCGTTGGGCTGAATAAGCTCTATCTGCACATGAGGCCCCGCGTCAAAAAACGCCATAAGGCAATTAACGTCCGGCGCGGGCTTGCCCCGGTATTGGGTCCCGGTAATTTCAAATTTCCCACCGTCCACAACGGCCGGCGGGGAAACTCCCAAAAATTCCGCGAATTTGATCCTGGCCTGTTCCACATCCCGTACAATAAACGCCACCTGCGTGAGGGTATTGGATTCAATAATTCCGGCCATTCCGGTTCCTCCTTGTGGTATAAAATTATTTCTAACCGAGGTTTTTCAAAATCCGAAATTTTGAAAAAACCTTATCCTTTAATCCCGGTGGTAGCAATCCCCTGCACAAAATATTTTTGGGCGACAAAAAATAAAAACAAAAGGGGCAGCAGCGTGATCAGGGACACCGCCATAAGGAGGTTGATCTGCTGGGGTCCGTATTTGGAACTAAAAAATTGCAAACCGATGGCTATGGTGTACAGCTTTTCGGAATTGAGGTAGATGAGCTGGGTCATAAAATCGTTCCAGTTGTTGATCAGGGAAAAGACCAATACCGTAATCAGCGCGGGACGGCACAGGGGGATCATGATAAAAAGGAAGATCCGGAAGGTATTGCACCCGTCTATCTTGGCGGCTTCGTCCAGTTCCCGGGGTATGGTACGGAAAAACTGCCGGAGGAGAAAGATATAAAAGGCTCCCACCGCAAAATATTGCGGTACCAGAATAGGTAAAAATGTGTTGATCCATTTCAATTTGGAAAATATCTGGTACACCGGTATCAGGGTAACCTGGTTGGGCAGCATCATGGTGCTTATCACCAGTACAAACAGGACAGGATTCGCCTTGGAACGGAACCGGGCAAAGCCATAGGCCACCAAGGAGGAGGATATCACCGTTCCCAGGGCCCCCACCAGGGCCACAAATATGGTATTCCACAGGTAACTGCCAAAGGGCAGCAGGGCCCAGCCGCTGATAAAACTGGTCAATACCGGCGGGCGGGGTATCCAGCGGGGGGGAACCAGGTAAAGCTGTCCCGTGGGTTTAAAGGACGAGGACACCAGCCACGCAAAGGGCAGGATAAATATCACCCCCATAATAAAAATCAAAATATAACCGGCCAGGGATGATATAATTTGATTTACTTTTTTATTACTCCTCACGATTCATTACCTCCGCTGTAATAAACCCACCGCTTGGAAGTTTTCATAATAAAGAGGGTCAGGATCAGGGTTGCCCCAAAGAGGATCCAGGCTATGGCGCTGCCGTAGCCTGCCAGGTAATACCGAAAGGCGTTGTCAAAGAGGTATTGCACATACACATACATACCCCGATTTCTACCCACGTTGGCGTTGAGATTGGCGAAGATATAGGGCTGCATAAAGACCTGAAAGGCCCCGATGATCCCGAGGATCAAATTAAAAAATATGGTCGGCGATATTTGGGGAAGTTTGATATTAAAAAGCTTTCTTACCGGGCCCGCCCCGTCCATATCGGCGCTTTCGTATAACTCATTGGGGATATCCTGCAGGGCGGCGAGAAAGATCAACATCTGTCCCCCTACGGCGTGGAGGCTCATGATCACAATGGCGGGGATACTCCATTTGGGGTCCGTAAGCCAATTGGGGCCTTTTATGCCGACAATCGACAGGAGGTAATTGATAAGGCCGTAATTGGCGTTGAAGATCCAGCTCCAAAGCAGCACCGTGGAAATCCCCGCCACTACGCTGGGCAAATAAAAAATGGTCCTGAATATACCGATGCCCCGGAGCTTCATATTCAAAAGGGATGCAAGAAAAAAGGCGAGGATAAGCTGCAGGGGAACCCCTAAAATAGAAAAATAAGCCGTATTAATAGCAGCGGATTTAAAAAGGGGATCCGTAAAAACATAGTAGTAGTTTTCAAATCCGACAAAGCTGCCCATTTTCCCAATGGTTGAATCCGTAAAAGACAAAAAAAGGGAATACAACATGGGGAAAAAGATAAACGCGGAAAATCCGACTATCCATGGACTGATATAGATAAAAAAGTTCATGGTTTCGTGTTTTTGTAAGGGTGATTTGTTTATTCCACGCATAATTTGAATACCTCCATCACCAAACCTAATACAAATTAATACCCGCGGCAGATCCGGGACGGTATTTTTAACGGAACCAGGGAGGGGCCGGGAAGTTGGCTGCTTCCCGGCCGGGGACCTGCGCCGCAACGGAAGCCGGCCAAACAGGTTTTTTTCACCCCTTTGGACAGCTCCCGCTTCCCCCTAATTAATCCCAAGACCGCGAAGGATGGGCCGGGCCCGGGCGGTTATCTCGTTTACCCCGGCGGTAACATCCGCCGCCCCTTGTCCCTGTTTTAAGGTATCCCAATACTCGTTGATCGTATCGTTTACCTGGGCAAAGGGCCCGCCGGGAATGGAGAGGATCGCATTGGGAATCGTATCAATAAAGACCTGCAGGTTTAAGGGCGCCCCAAAATCATAGGCGGTGAAGATCGAAGCGGCGTCATGGGTGGGCGGAATCGCCGCGACGCTGGCCAAGGCCAGGGATTCGCTGTCCGTGGTTGCCCATTTAATAAAATCCCAGGCGGCGTCCTTGTTTTTGCTGCCCTCCCAGATACCGTAACCTTCGACAATACTCCACACCGGGGTAAGGCCGCTTTCTTTCATGGTGGGCATCATGACCAGGTCCCACTCAAAGGAATCGCCGATATTCTGGACAAAGTTATAAATATCCCAGAGATTGATGGGCATTAAACCGGACCGGCCCCCAAAGAAACGCTGCTCCGCCAAAAGCCCGGAGGATTCTTCAAAGGTGGGCATAATCTTGTATTTATACATCAGATCCGCAAAAAACTGCACCCCCTTGATACTTTCCGGAGTATCCAGCGCAAGCTGGGTAAAATCCTTGTTGTAGTAGCCGCCGCCATAGTAGAAGGGGAGGATCTGCTGCCATACCCAGTGGTCGGTCAGGCCATAGACCTTATCGGCGCCGGTCCCCTTGGTAACCGCCTGAGCCGCCTGGATAAGATCGTCCCAGGTCAAGGGCCCCTGGGGGATGGAGATCCCCGCGGCGGCAAAGATGTCTTTATTCACCGCCAGGGCAAAGGGGCACAGCCCTATGGGCAGGCTTTCGAGTTTCCCGTCGGGGAGGCGGAAACCGGAGAGACTGCGGTCGTAATAGATGCTCAGATCCACTCCATCCCGCTGAATAAAGGGCCGAAGATCCGCCAACTCCTTGTTGTACAGATGAAACCAGTCGTCGCTGGTCTCAAACACATCGGGTCCATCCCCGGAAGCGAGCATCGTGGCGAGTTTGCGATCATAATCCGGGGAAACTTCCAGATTTATCTTCACATCCGGGTGGAGTTCCATATAACGTC
Organism: Spirochaetaceae bacterium; assembly: GCA_031283755.1. GTDB lineage: Bacteria > Spirochaetota > Spirochaetia > Treponematales > Breznakiellaceae > JAIRMO01. The sequence goes on along the minus strand of JAITBE010000043.1, from coordinate 846 downwards.
TAACCTGTTCCTCCCGGGCGAGTTTTTCCGCAGGGAAACCCCAGGTAAATACGCTGATCTCCTTTCCGCCGCCGGAACTACCGGCGGAGGCGGTACTGTCCGCATTCTTGCTGCAAGCGCCCAAAAGCAGCAATATCCCCCCTAATATCAGAACCATACCGGCCGCTGCGTTCTTTTTCATCGCTTTCCTCCATAAAATATAATTTATACGAGCTGGTCCTAAATCAGATGGTTTATCGCCAGCTCTTACAGTTTTTCAGGCCAAAACCCTACAAACTGTGTTTTCAAAGTTATCGGACAAACAAAGTTTGTCTTGCAAAATCATGGTCGCCGGACCACCGGATTTTGTCCCCTGTATGAACACGGTTTCAAATATTGAAACCGTGTTCAATATTTCTTATCCAACTACCCAAAACCCAGTTGGTTTTGAAAAATCTCAAAAAACACTCAAAATTGATTTTTTCTTAAATTCAAAATCATCTTGTCAAAACCATGGCCTCCGCCAAACCATAGGGGAAACCTCAAATTATTTATATTATAACCGTCATATTTCTAAAAGTCAAATAAAATTTTACCCCATATTCCCCCTCCGGCGAATTTATTCGTAATTATGGGGAGACTGAATGTTTTGATCTGCTCGAATAAAGGGACTTCGGAAACCCAGTAGGTTTTCAGAGCTTCTAAAGCAAAACGGATGGTCAATCTCATAATACTCTCCATGAGACCTTTACGGATACTGAAACAGGGGGTGTGGTACGAAATCCGTACCCGCGTCAACAACCGGGAACCGCTGTTCCGCCGGGAGACGGCCCTGGCGATTTTTGCCAGGGTCTTCCGGGAGACCAA
>JAITBE010000255.1 GCA_031283755.1 Spirochaetaceae bacterium | reverse complement strand
GCGTTCATCGGCACTGAGATTTTTCAGGGCATTCTTCATGGCGCAGTCCAGGGCGTCAATCCACCAGCCGGGTTCCTGCTCACGGCTGCCCCGTTCGTTGGAAAGAATCTCATGACCAGCGTAACCGTCACCGAGAAAAGTCCTTGTCTCAGGATCGTATACCACAACCTTGGTACCCTGGGTCCCGCAGTCAACACCGATATAATAGGCCATAAAAAATCCTTAGGTATCAATTCCCCATTCTTTTTTGACTTCCCCTTTATAGGACCCCAGTAGATCCTGATATAATTCCACGTTTTTCCGGATGGGATGGGTTTCCTTACCGGGATCGTAGAGAATATAGGTATCGCAGAGTTCCTGCAAGGTAAGCTTGTTACCAGTCTGTATCTGATGAAGATACAATGCCTGTATGGCCGCTCCCAGGGCCCCGCCCTCATCACTTTGCAGGCAATGAACGGTCATGTCAAAGACATCTCCCACAATCTGCCGCCAGGGGGCGCTATTGGCCCCGCCCCCGGTAACTACCAGTTTTTGGGGGGCCGGGAAGGAACGGGTGATCTTGTCCAGACCCCACCGGAGATTTAGGCTTACCGATTCCACGGTAGCCCGGATGATATTTTCTTTTTTGCAGTTAAGGGAAGTAAGGTTTTGAAAAAGCGCCTGGGCCGAAGGAATGGCCGGGACCCGTTCACCGTCAAAATAGGGTATTACCCTGACCCCCCCGGAACCCGGGGACGCCTTCATGATGGCCGCGTCCAGTTCCTCTACGGAAAGGCCAAAGAGTTCCTGGACCACCGTGGTGGCGCTGGTTGCGTTCAGACTGCAGGTGGTGATAAGCCATTTATCATCCAGGACTTCATAGATTTGGATGGCCTCGTCAATACCGGTTCCCATGAAAGGACTTAACACCGCAATGGTGCCGCTGGTTCCCAAGCCCATGGAGCAGGCACCTTCGGTAATGGCGCCGGTTCCCAAAACCCCCATGGTATTGTCCCCACCACCGCAGCCTACCAGGGTGGCGGGACTTAGTCCCAGCGCTTCCGTCGCTTCTTTCCGCAGTGTTCCTGCGGGGACTTTCCAACTATAAACCGGGGGAACCGCCTTTTCCAGAATGCCCGAGGGATCAATCCGGTGTATCATCTCTGCGGAATACCTGCGGTTTTTTACATCGTAGTAACCGGTACCGCTGGCTTCACTCCCATCGGTTACGTAATTACCACAGAGGTAGAAGTTAAGATAATCATGGGGGAGCAGGACATGTCTCACCTTGCGGTACAAGTTCGGTTCTTTTTCCACAATGTAGCGGACCTTGCTGGCGGTATACCCCACCGCGAGGGTGGAGCCCAGGATTTTCCAAACCCCACCCAGCCCCCCGGATTCCCGGACTAAGGCGGCGTTTTGCGAGGCGGTGGAGGTATCGTTCCACAGTTTAACCGGCCTGAGGGTTCTGCCCTGTTCATCCAAAACAACCAGGCCATGCTGCTGTCCGCTGACCGCCAGGGCTTTTATATCGGCGCCCTTTATCCCGGCGTTTTTAACCGCCCCCCGCACCGCCTGTACCATAGCGTCTATCCACCACTGCGCTTCCTGTTCCCGTCTTCCCGTATCGTCGGCAATAATGTTGTGCCTGGCATAACCCTTGCCTATGACCATTCCCGTATCGGAATTAAAAACAACTGCCTTGGTACCCTGGGTTCCGCAGTCTATCCCCATATAATACATGATTTTTATCCTATGCGGATTTTTGCTTTTTGAAAAAATCGATAAGTACCGCGATTATAATAACGATACCCTTGACCACTAACTGCCAGGAAGAGTCTATCCCGATAAGGTTCATGCCGTTTGAAAGAACCGCAATCAGTAAAACCCCGATGATGGTACCGAAAAGGCCACCCACACCGCCGCTCATACTGGTACCGCCCAAAACTACCGCGGCAATGGCGTCCATTTCGGCGCTCGTCCCGGCGGTGGATGTGCCACTGAACATCCGGGACGCAAGAAGAATCCCACCAATGGAAGCCATTATGGAACTGAACACAAAGACAAGGAAAGTTATCCACTTCGTACTGATGCCGCTGAATTCCGCAGCCTGCCGGTTTCCCCCGGTGGCGTAGAGGTGCCTGCCGAATTTACTCCGGCTCAGCAACAGGGCCGTGATTAGACAGAGGATTATCATAAAAACTACCTGGGTGGGCACCACATCACCGATATAGCCGGTACCGATATAGGCAAAGAAGGCATTGTCAATGGTAATAGTTTTGCTGGAGGTATACACCCGGGCAAAACCGCGGCCTATGTTCATCATTGCTAGGGTTATGATAAAGGAGGGGATTCCCGTCAGGGCAATGATACCTCCGTTGATAACGCCGATCAAGATGCCCACCAGCATGGTCAGTAGTATTGCTATCATAGGGATCATGCTATAATTGGTGATGAACGCCGCCACAAGGCAGCCCGTAACCGCCATGGTGGAACCCACAGAAAGATCGATGCCGCCGATGAGAATTACCATGAGCATTCCGCAGGAAAGGAACATATTATTGGAAAGCTGCCGGAGTACATTAAAGAAGTTTCTCTGGCTCATGAACACCGGGCTCATTATGGAAAGTAATATACAGAGTAATAACAGCCCGATGATAATACCAAGCTGATCCTTTATTCCCAGAAGCACCTTGTTGTCCAGAACCCGGGTAAATGTTTTTGTGTTAGCCATTCTAATCCTCCTATGCAATATCCAGCGTGGCCAGATGCATAATCTTTTCCTGGGTGAAGCCGGATTCGATAATTCCCGCGATATGGCCATGGTTCATCACCACGACACGGTCACTCATATTGATAATTTCAGGTAATTCCGAAGAGATAAGGATGATGCTTACCCCCTCTTTGGTCAATTCGTTTATGATGGCGTATATTTCCGCCTTGGCGCTTACATCAATACCCCTGGTCGGTTCATCCAGAATAAGCACCTTGGGGTTCGCTGCAAGCCAGCGGCCGATAATAACCTTCTGTTGATTTCCACCGGATAATTTCCCGATGATCTGATCCAGCGTGGGGGTTTTTACTTTCATTTTAGTACAATACATATCCGCTATTTCCTGCTCCCGCCGATTATTTACGCTGATACCCCGGATAAATTGATCCAGCACCACAATGGAAGAGTTAAACCGGATATTTCTGACTGGATACAGCCCTTCTGTCTTACGGTTTTCCGGTATCAATCCGAGGCCGCGTTTGAGGGCGCTACGGACATTGGGAATGCTAACTTCTTTGCCGTCAATTTTTATCACCCCGCTGGTTTTTTTCCGCAGCCCAAAGAGGCACTTCATGGCCTCGCTCCGTCCGGCCCCCACAAGGCCGGCGAAACCCAGAATTTCCCCCCTGCGGACAGAGAAGGAAACATCCTTCACCATATCACCGTCGCTTAGATGCTCAACCTCAAGGATTGTTTCACCCCCATCGGCGGAATCCTTTGTATAGAAATTTTTCAGCTCCCTACCCACCATCATGGCAATTAAATCATTCCGGTCCGTGGATTTCGTCTCCACGGTACCAATATATTTACCGTCCCGCAAAACCGTGATGCGGTCCGCGATCTCGTCAAATTCACTAATTCGGTGGGAGATATAGATAATCCCTATCCCCATGTTTTTTAAGCGCCTGATCCGGTCAAAAAGAACCGCCACTTCCTTATCCGAAAGGGAAGAGGTGGGTTCATCCATCACTATTATCCGGGCGCCGAAGGAAATAGCCCTGATAATTTCCACCATCTGCTGATTCGCTATACTCAAGCGACGCAGTTTGGTATTCGCCTTTAGATTGAGCTCCGCATCATCCAGCAGCTTTTGGGCCTGTACTTCCATTTCCTTTGAATTAAGAAAAATCTTTCCGTTGATCTCTTTGCCCAAAAAAATATTTTCCGCGATGGTCATATCCGGGACGAGCATCAATTCCTGGTGGATGATACTGATCCCCATGGTCTGGGCATCGTGGACATTGGTGATGACCGCTTTTTTACCGTCAATAAAAATTTCTCCGCTGCCGGGGTGATAAATTCCGCCGAGAATTTTAATGAGCGTTGATTTTCCCGCGCCGTTTTCCCCAAGAACGGCATGAACCTCGCCACTTTTCAATTCAAAACGCGCGTCTTCCAGGGCTTTGACCCCGGGAAATGTAATGGTAACGCCTTCCATCTTCAGTAGTAGGGTATCCACAACTCTTCTCCTTGCAGTCCCCTGAGTGTTTCCTCAAGGCCTCTAAAAACAGGGGGATGTACCCCCTTACAGTTTAGGATGCATCCCCGCAATTATTTACTAATTTTTAAACCGGGGTTCCCTAGGGAACCCCGGTTAAGCGCTTATTGCCAGAATCCCAGGTAGTCCTTCGCGTTGTTGATGTCGATCAAAAACGTGGGAACATAGAATTCTTTTTCGTAGGACCTGCCGTTCAGGATGTTATAGGCCACTTCCGCCCCTTTGGTCCCAATTTGTTTGGGGCTCTGAGCTGCGGTACCAGCATATTGGGTTCCCTGGCTGATAACTTCCTTCGATTCCGGGGCACCGTCAACACCGTAGACCAGCACATTGGCGTTGGCTTCCACCACCGCGCCAAAGGCACCCATGCCGCTCTGGTCGTTGGCAGCGAAAATGGCTTTAAGGTTGGGGTTGGCGGTGAGGATATCCGTGGCTTTTTCAAGGCCGGGGCCGGGTTTACCCTGGGCATCCTGCTGGGCAACAATGCGGAAATTGCTGTTGATGGTCTTTTTGAACCCCTCGGTCCGATCAAGACAGGCGCTGTTGGCGGGATAGTCGAGAATAGCAATATCTCCACCCCCGGGCAGAGCCTTGTTCAGGGCCTCTGCGCAGATAACTCCGGCGCCCACATTGTCGCTGGCGATATAGGAAGCAACCATGCTCAGATCCGCCACGGAAGTGTCAAGGTTGACCACCGGGATTTTGGCGTTCTGCAGGGCCACCAGGGCCGGACGGATGGCGTCCCGGTCTACGGGGTTGAGGAACACCACAGACACTCCCCGGGTGATAAAGTCTTCGATGACGTTCAGCTGATATTGATTATCCTGCTGGGCGTCTACGATGATAATTTCGTCCCCATTGGCCTCAATGATTTCCCTCATGGATTGACCGATGGTCTCAAAGAAGTCGCTGGCCGCCCAGTAGGTATAACCGAATACCCTCTTGCCCGTCTTTGCGCCTCCGTCCCTTCCGCCACCGGCGAACAGGGATCCGCAGGCCGTAAGGGCGATAAGCACCATGATTCCAATTCTTTTCTTCATGCAAATTCCTCCTAAAAAACGAATATATGGGATGTTGTATAGATTAACATTCCCACTTCGAAAGAATTATACATAATTGGGTCGATATTTGTCAAGCAAAAAATCTGTTTACATAATAAATATATTATTGACAAATTTGCTAAATAGTGTAACAATATATGATATAAAGTTAAACATGGAGTGACTCATGGCCTATGCTTCTTTTTTAAACCGGTCTATTGGCCAGATCGGTTATGTGGTTGAAAATGTGGAAGAGACCGTCAAGGGGTATTATGAAAAATTCGGTATAGGTAACTGGCATTTCTATACCTATGCGCCGCCATTGCTGAAATTCCAGAATTATTACGGCAAACCCATCTATTATAATGCCCGGATTGCCCTGGGCTACTTTGGGGATACCCGGATAGAACTGATCCAAAATGTGGAAGGACAAACCATCTATACAGATTTTATTAAATCTCACGGTTACGGGGTGCAGCACCTGGGGATTTATGTTCCGGACATGGGGGAAGCTTTGCGGGACGCGGCCACGGCGGGGTATTCTGTCGTTATGGAAGGGGGCGGATTCGGTCTGGACGGAGACGGACACTTCGCCTACCTGGACACCGAAAAGGACTGCGACATTACCTACGAGTTGATCCAACGTCCCAAGAGAAGACACGAGCCGGATATGATATACCCGGCAAAGGCCTAGGGGTGTAATTATCCTATGGAAGCCCTAAATATGCGGCAGCGGCAGGTTGTGGAATTGGTCAGGAGTTTTCACTTTATGACCATTAAACAGCTTGCCCAAAAGCTGGATGTCTCTGAGATGACCATCCGGCGGGATATTCCTGTTTTAACTGGACAAAAACTCATCAACCAGGTATTCGGAGGAGTTACTTCCCAGGAGAGCGCGGGAGCGGAACGGAACTATTCCATTGCCCAGGCGCAGAGCCTTAATATGAGCCTGAAATATAAAATTGCCCGTAAGGCCATGGAACTTCTTGAACCCCAGGATGTGGTATTTTTTGATTCCGGCACGACCATACAAGCCCTGGCGGAACAGCTTCCCGCCGATGCCGCTAACACGATCATTAGCGCCAGCTTCAATACCCTGGAAGTCCTGGTTAAACTGCCCAGCTGCACTATTATATCCCCCGGGGGGGTCTATTCCCATAAGCCAAAAATGTTCTACTACCATGATGCGGATAATTTTTTAAGGCGGTACCGGGCTACCAAATGCTTTATCGGTACAACCGGGTACGATTTGAACCTGGGGCTTACCTGCAGCTATGTGGAGGATGTTCCCCTTAAAAAGGCAATGCTGGAATCCAGTAAGGAAAAAATTCTGCTTTTGGATTCCTCAAAGTACGGTCAGGTCAGCACCTGTGTTTTCGCAAAGATTGAAAATTTCACCATGGTTATTACCGACACGGGGATACCCGATGAATATACCCAGTTTATCCGTTCCTGCGGGATCAAGCTGATAATTATTGAATAGATAAGGATGGAACATGAAAGGGCACATATGAATACAATCGAATACGCCATGGCCGGTACCAAAGAACTGGAATGTACTATTTTACAAATCGATCCCCGAGGCAGTGAAGAGCTTGCGGATAATTTTATCCTCAAAAAGAATATTTGTTACCGGCGCGGGCCGCAGCGGGTTTATGGTAAAAGCGTTTGTCATGCGCCTGATGCACCTGGGTTTTGAATCCCATATGGTGGGAGAGACCGTAACCTCTAATTTATTGAAGAAAATGATGTCCTTATCATTGGTTCAGGTTCCGTGGAAACGGAAAGTCTTGTAACAATGGCGCGGAGGGCAAAGGTGATAGGCGCCCAATTGGCGCTGGTGAGTATTTTTTCTGAATCAACCATGGGTAAACTTGCAGATGTACTTATAAGCATACCGGCTCCAACCCCTAAGGTTAAGACCGATATTGGATTTAAATCAATTCAGCCTATGGGTTCGCTTTTTGAACAATGCCTCCTCCTTGTTCTGGATGGGCTTATCCTGAAACGCATGGAAAAACACGGGAAAGATTCGGCCGCCATGTTTGGCAACCACGCCAACCTCGAGTAATCCCGGTGAAGCCATACGCCAGTCTGGACCTCCGGAAGCGCGTATGCGATGACTTTATCGGGGGACAGGGAACATCCCCCATGAACCGGTTCGGGCGGCGGGTTATTCTGTGCTGATGGAGGGCGGCGGATTCGGCCTGGACGGGGATGGGCACTTTGTTTATTTGGATACGGAAAGGGACTGCGGCATTACCTTCGAGTTGATCCAGCGTCCCAAGAGGAGGCATGAGCCGGATATGATATATCCCGGTTAAACTACCCATTTGTACCGGTTTACCAGTTCCTTTGGGAGCTATCTATATTATTGTGTAACCCCCCTTGTTTTTGGCTCCCCCTACGTGGTAAATTTTCACTATCATGAAAGCCGCGATTATTTTCGGATCCCAATCAGACAAGCCTGTTATGAAGAAAGCCGCCGATGTCCTTCGGGAATTCGGGGTAGATTTCTCCGCGCATATTATTTCAGCCCACCGGGTTCCGGAATTGCTGATCGAAACCCTCAAAAAGCTGGAAACCGGGGGAGTGGAGGTGATTATCGCCGGGGCGGGGCTTGCGGCTCACCTGCCCGGGGTTATTGCCAGTCAAACCCTTATCCCGGTAATCGGGGTACCCATCACATCCGGCGGGTTTGGCGGCCTGGACGCACTGTTTTCCATAGTCCAGATGCCCAAGCCCATACCGGTGGCTTCCGTAGGGGTGGATAATGCAGCTAACGCAGCCTATCTTGCCTGTGAAATTCTTGCTGTTAAGTATACAGAAATGAAGGATAAATTGGCGGCCTTCAGGGTCAGGATGAAGGCCGATTTTGCCCGGGATAATTCGCCGGC
>JAITBE010000146.1 GCA_031283755.1 Spirochaetaceae bacterium | reverse complement strand
GAAAAAATCACCCTTATTAATGCCCGCGACATAGGTAACGCCAGGGAAGGACTTATTCCGGAGTCAGAAGTCCGCGCCCTTACGCTGGACGCCATGCCCGATACAGGCGCCTGGACACTGGTTATCAACGAGGAGACCAGGCAAAAGCTGGGGCTTGCCGTTGAGGGTTCGATAGCGTCAACCCTTGCGGACGGTTCCACCACACCTTACGGCCAGACGGAGGCGGTGAAAATTCAGTGGAAAGACCGCAGTACCACCCAGCAGGCCCTGGTTGTACCGGAGGCGCATGATGTTCTCCTTGGGGCGCTGCCGCTTGAGGCGATGGATCTAATGGTTGACCCGGTTCACGAGCGGTTGACCGGCGTTCACGGCAATCAGCCCGTACACGTACTCTACTGACAGCCGGCGCGGCATTTTCCCGCGCCCTTTTCGGAACCCAAGAGCCTGTTAGATTTTTTGTGTAAATGAGCTGGCTGAAATTTTAACCCTCATTATACCTTCATTTTTCAAAGAGTTGGTTTTTGTAATTCCTTGTAATATAAAGAATTACAGAATTCGGACAAAACATGAATTTTCCAAAATTTCAGAGAATGGAAAAAAGGGGGGATTTACTAAAATGTTACAGGCCCTAACCCTTTCCGCATTTACTAAGCCCTATTACGGGATCTATAAATCCGCCTTTAGCGTTGGTGAATGGCCGGAGGAGTTTGAAAAGCTGCTCCGCCATTATGAAGCCCCAAAAAATTTTTGGGGATGATGATCCCGCCGCGGATCTTTTGGCCGCCGAAGCGCAGGCGGAATGGCTTATGGAACACATGATAACCCGCTTATCCTGTTTTGAAGCGCAGGCTGTCAAACTGAATAATAACCCGCACAACAACCCGGCAAATACGCATCTTTTCCGCATAGCAATTCCTTGTTCATTTTTATTCGCAGTGGGGTCTAATACCCAAGAACCCGCTCACCGGCTCACGGGGGAGCTTTAGGGCGGGGAGGTTCATTGTTTTGTACATAAAATATGAACACGATCAATATACCGCGATTATTCAGGCAAAGATGCGCCGCATATAGGATTCCAAAAACCTGACAAAAACCTCCATGTCCTCAATACGGATATCTCCGATATTGGCAATACGAAAGGTATCTGCTTCCGCCAGCTTGCCGGGATAAATCGTAAAACCCCGGCGCCGGGCCAGGTCATGGAGTTCCTCAAAATGGTACGCAGGAGTCCGGGGCTCAATAATGGTGGTAATCAGTTTTGACTGGGCTTCTTCGGGGACCAGCATGGAAAGGCCCATGCGTTTGATCCCCTGGACCAGTATATCCCAGCAGGCGGCGTACCGTTCATACCGGTTCTGTATGGTCTCGACTTTGGCTTCAATAATGGCCTGCCGAAGGGCATAGAGGGTTTGTACCGGCGGGGTAAACCGGGTCTGGCCGGTTTTTTTAAAATAGGAGTATTGATCCCAAAGGTTAAGATAATACGAACGCATGGGGTAATTCCTGGTCTTTTCCAAGGCTTCCTTCCGGCAAAACACAAAGGCCGCCCCCGCCATACCCTGGATATTTTTGTTTGACGTGGATGACATAAAATCGAATCCGTCCCGGCCCATGTTGATGGGAAGAGCCGCAAACGCGCTTACCGCGTCCACGATGGTGGTGATGCCATGTTCTCCGCAGAAGCGGCAGAGTTCCGGCGCCGGGTTGAGGAGGCCCGTAGTGGTTTCATGGTAGACCATGACAAAATGGGTATACCTCCCCTCCAGAAGCCGTTTTTTGAGGGCCTCCGTATCCGGCGGCATATAACTTGAACTTTTTACCACATCGTGGGGTATTGAATAGGAAGCGGCTATTTTGGCGAACCGTTCCCCGTAGGCCCCGTTGTCAAGGATCAGGGTTTTCGCTCCCCCCGGTATGCAGGACGAAATCATAACCTCATCCGCGGCAGTGCCGGAACCGCCGAAAAGAACAGTCTCTACATCTCCCGGCGTTCCCGCCATGGCCGATAATTCCCCGGTAATCCATTGCATGACGGCGCCGAATTCCTTTTCCCGGGGGCAGACATCGGCGTTTACTTGAGCGTATTTTACGCTGCCGGTCGTAGTGGCAGGCCCCGGATTCAGCAGCACTTCCCTCCGTACCATCCTAAGGGACTCATTCTCCACGATTCGGGGATAAATCAGCTCCCGGGCCCGGCTATAGTGGGATTCATCATCTATTTTCTGCCAGACATAATGTTCTACCTTGCGGATACCGATAGTGTATTCCCTGGGGAGTTTTCCTTCCAGGGCGTCCCGGCTTACTGCGGACAGGGCGGCTTCATAATCCATCCGGGGCTGATCGTCAAGATGGGCGTCCCGGAAGGCGATCATGGCGTCCAGGACTTCCTTTTCCAGTTTGGATATTCCCACCAGTTCGCCGTAAATAGAATGAAGGTCTTCTTTCCGTTTTGAATTTCCCAAAAGCCAGCCTTCCCCGTCGGCCTCCAGGTACACTTCGTCGCCGGAATTAGTTTTTCCCGAAGCCAGAACCACATTGGGCCGGGGATCGTTGATTAACACAAAAAGACCGATATCATCGTAGATCAGATCCGATTCCAGAATCAGCGCGGGGCCCGCCACCCTCCCAGTGCAGAGGGCCAAGGTTCCCATAGCGCCGGTGGCGGCGTAGCGATCATTGTGTACCAGGGTGATACAGGAATACCGTTCCGCCAAAGCGGCGTACCACCCGGCGCAGTGCCCAGTACCGATGATGATCTCCTCAATCCCAGCGGCAACAAGTTTTTTAACCGACCATTCCACAATAGGAAGGCCGCCGGCTTCGAGAAATCCCTTGGGCTTATCGGCAGTCCGGGCCTGGAGCCTCAGTCCCATACCCGCCGCCATAATAACTGCCTGCCGTATCACGCCTTTCCCTCCATAAATTGCCTGAGCCGCTCCGCCGCCTCATAGGGCTTGATCCGGGGACGGCCCAGATTATCCGGAACGCCGGCGGCGATGGGCGCATAAACAAACCGGAGCCCTCCGGTTTTACTCCAGTCTTCGGTCTCTTTTTTCAAAGACTGGGGATCATCGGCCCGGGAAACCGAGGGATACCCAAAGGCCCCGGCCAAAAGGGGATAATTAATGCCCGCGGATACGGTAAATTGGCCTCCCGTAGATTCGTGCATCTGATTGTCAAAAAGAATATGGAGCATGGCTTGGGGACGGTACCATGCGTTTACCCCCAGGGAACCTGCCCGCATAAGCAGAGAACCGTCGCCGTCCAGAACGATCACCTTTTTTTCCGGCCTGGAAAGGGACAGCCCCAAACCCAGGGACGACACACAGCCCAGGGAACCTGCCATATAAATATTACCGGGATCATCCCCAAGTTCATACAGTTCCCTCCCGGTAAAACCTGTGGTGGCGATAAAAACCGCGTCCCCAGAGGCCCCGGCCTTCACGCTTTTAAGCATTTCAAAACGGCGGGCCAAACCCTGGGGGGGAACCGGTTTTTTGTCATCCTTGAGAGGTACTTTGGAAAACGTCCCCTTCCTCACAATGAAAAAATAGGGTTTTCCGGCGTTAAAAATTTCCGCCGCCGAGGCGAGCTGTTTTTCCGCTTCCCCCTGTTCAGGGGAAAGTACGCCATAGGCAATCCCCATGGTTTCAAGCATCTTGCCGGTAATGACCCCCATGAGTTCATGCTGGGGTTCATCCGCCAGGCCCGGTTCCCCCCGAAGGGAGACAAACCCAAGGACCGGAATACGAAAAATCGCGTTAAGGGAGGTGAGGGGCGATACGGCATTCCCCAATCCCGAATTCTGCATGAGCAGCACCGGTTTCCGGCCCCCCAGCCAGGCTCCCGCGCAGATTGCCGCAGCGTCACCCTCATTGGCGGCCATAACATACTCACATTCATTAATTGAATAATTGATAAGATCTTTGAGGAAAGAACAAGGAACGCCGCTGTAAAAATCAAAGCCTGCGCCTTTCATACATTCCCCAAACTGCCGGGTATCCAGCATAGTCACTCCTGTAAGAAGCGGCGGCGCCGCTTGCGTTCAATCGGACAGTAACGCAAAGCGTTACTGCCTGCTCCTTGCGGGTTTTGGCCGCCGTTTTTACCGTGTCCCCGGAATCAACTCCAGGATTTCTTTTATGGGCATACAGATCTCATCCGCCTCTTTAGACCGTTCATGTTCAAGGATGGTCCGGGCGGCTTTTACCATGGCCGGATAAGAAGCCCGGAGCATGTGGTTCGCATAGATAACCACATTGACCCCCCAGCCGCAAAGTTCCGCTTCGGTAAAATGATTGTAGGTGGTGGGAACCAGTATCAGGGGAATGCCGGTATACTCTTTGCGGAAGCGCCGGCAGAATTCTTTGATATCCTCTCCGTCTTTTTCCTTGCTGTGGATCATGATACCGTCGGCCCCGGCGGACACATAGGCAAGGGCCCGTTCCATGGCATGATCCACGGAGAACCCGGCAATGAGGCTTTCAAGCCGGGCGATAATCATAAACTCTTTGGTAATCTGGGCCCTTTTTCCCGCCTCAATTTTTTCGCAGAATTCCTCGATAGAGGCAAGCTGCTGCTCCACCTCAACGCCAAAGAGGGAATTTTTTTTCAGCCCTGTTTTATCTTCAATAATCACTGCGGAAATGCCATTCCGTTCCAGGGTTCTTACGGTAAAAATAAAATGTTCCGGTATACCCCCGGTATCACCGTCAAAGATGATAGGTTTGGTGGTACACTCCAGTATCTGGGTCAGGTCCTGGAGTCTGGTGGTAATGTCCACCGCCTCAATGTCGGGCTTCCCTTTGCTTACTGAATCAGTAAGGCTTGAGGACCACATGCCGTCAAACCGGTGAACCGCGTCATCTTTGATCAGTTCCAGGTGTTCGATGATCAGCCCCGAAAGCCCCGAATGGGCCTCCATGATCCGGACCAGGGGTTTGGCGGCGATAAGCCTCCGCAGGGTTTTAAGCCGCAGATCCGGGGTAACGCCAATGGAGGTGACCGACTCATTAAAGGAGGTGGAATTAATCCCCGGCGTATAGGGAATCTCAATAACCTGTCCGCCCAATTCCCCCATTACCTTATAGACATCTTCCCGAATCTTGCTCAGGATACCGGTTTTCCAGTCGTCTCCATGGATAATATAATCCGGCCGATATTTTCGGAGATTGGGTACATAGCTCCATTCTTCCTGGGGTACTACGATTTTGGCATATTTGAGGCTTTCTACCACCAATTTCCGTTGTTCATAGGACAAATAGGGCAGCCGCTTATATTTGGCGATAGCCGAGTCAGTCAGCAGGCCCACCAAAACTTCCCCATGTTTTGAAGCCTCCCGGAGTATATTGACAATACCCGGATGAATAATATCCGCCGTCATGCCCACATAAACAGTTTTCATAACAACATTTTAACAAAAAAATAACAAAAAAGATACTAAGCCGGTATAAACCTCAGGGGCCCTGCATTTACTTTTTCTGTAAAAGAGTATGGACATATTCTTGGGGGGATATGGACATAGCGGGATTGAGAGAAAACCTGAAGGGGATAACGGACCTCCGGCGGCAACGCGGGGCCGCCGGACTTTGCCGTAACCAAGCGCCGGCCTCTTCCGCTTTAAATTTGTTCCTTGCTAAAATCTCTGAAAGGCTGTTATACTAAAACCAAGGAGAATGTCTATGGCACAGTCAAAAACCATGACCCTGCATGAAAAGCTGCAAATCGGTGTAAAAAGCCGTGAACTCAGACAACAGGGCAAAATAGAAGAAGCCGACAAGCTGGAAAAACAAATACCTATGGCTCCTTACCTGGCTAAATTTTACAAAAAACACCTGGGCCTTGACGCCCTCTTAAAAACCGGCTGGAATTTATCGGAAGCGGTAGAGGAATATGGACCTGAATTCATTTCTCAGTGATATTACCTTTTATGCCAATAAAATTGATATTGGCCG
>JAITBE010000085.1 GCA_031283755.1 Spirochaetaceae bacterium | reverse complement strand
TATCAAATAACCATGATATAATAAGCCAATTATGAATAAAGGTAAAATCATCGTCATCAATCTTTTGAAGGATAGGAATAAATTAAAAGCCTTGGCTTCGGAGCAGCGCATCCAATTACTGGACATACTCCGTAAACAATCCATGAACATAAATGAAATGGCCGAAGTGCTTTCCCTCCCCCAGTCAAATGTAGCTACCAATATCAGTATTCTGGAGGAAGCCGGTTTGGTACTTACTGAAAAGATCAACGCCAAAAGGGGCAGTCAGAAACGGTGCAGTGTTGCCTTTTCCGAAATATTGATGAAGTTTCCTGAGGAAATAAACGAAAAGAAAGACAATATCGAAGTAGAAATGCCCATAGGAATTTTTACCAGTTATTCCGCTGTTTCGCCCTGTGGCCTCTGTTCCACAGAGAGTATAATCGGTTATCTGGATACGCCGGAATCCTTTCTGGAACCGGATCGCATCAAAGCCGGGCTGCTCTGGATGGGCTCCGGTTTTGTGGAGTACAAATTCCCCAACAACTTAAAATATGAAAGCAGGAAAATTCAAAAACTTGAGGTATCCCTTGAGTTGTCTTCTGAAACACCGGGGACCAACAAAAACTGGCTTTCCGATATAACCATGTGGATTAACAACATCGAAGTGGGGTCCTGGACTTCCCCCGGGGATTTTGGTGACCGCCGGGGTGTCCTTACACCGTCATGGTGGAAGCTGGAAGGTTCCCAATATGGTATCCTGAAACATTGGATTGTTACCACCGCGGGTAGTTTTGTTGATGGAAACAAGATATCCGATATAACCCTCGAAGATCTTGCGTTCCATGAACATTCTTCCATAAAAGTGCGGATCGGCGTAAAAGAAGACGCCCAACATCTGGGGGGAATGAATATTTTTGGAAGGGGGTTTGGTAATTATGATCAGGGGATTATCCTTCGGCTTTATTTCTGACCGATACTCATAGGGGGAACCTCTAAAACTTCAGTTTTTAGAGGTTTTCTTACCCTTTGGAGAAAATTGGTTTTCATAATTCCTTATATTATCAGGAATTAGCAATTTTCTCCTCAGTACCCACCGCTGGAAACCCAACCGGGATTTCCAGCAGTGCCCTTAAGGGTTTGAATATGGGGCTGTTGAAAAACCCGGCCGGGAACAGCCTCAGTCATTTATCCCTTTCATCCGTTCCATCTTGCCCCGATAGAAGGCGGAACTGCCCTGACGGGCGTCTATTTCCCGCTGCATAATTTCCCGAACCCCCTGGGCGAATTCCCGGACCGAGTCCATGGACACCGTCCCCGTTTCATTCCGCCGGATAAATCCGGCGGGGTATACCGGGTCCAGAACTATCATTTTTTCCTTAGGAAGGGAACGGCCCCAAAAGGAAAAGGGCTTAAAGGCCCCTTCGGAAAGAACCGTCACCAGGGGGATCACCGGGATATCAAGTTCCGCGGCGATATAAAATGCCCCGGGTTTAAATTCGTTGATTTTTTGATTGTAAAGGTAACATTCCCCTTCCGGATAAAAGTGGATAAACCGGCGGTACCGGAAGGCGGTTCCGGCGGACTCCAAAATACGGTCCAAGCCGCTTTTACCCGGGGGGAGAGGCATCCCTCCCAGAAGCCGGACAAAGGTTCCTAAGAAGGGGGTTACTACGGTTCCCTCTAAAAGGGTCTGCCAGGTACGGCGGGGAAATACGGCGCCGCTTACCATAACCGGATCAAAAAAAGTGGTATGATTTGATACCAGGATAGCCCGGGAGATACCCTTGAGTTTTCCGGTGTTTTCATATCCTGTCATGTAAAGCAGGATATTTATCGTCTGAGCCAGGATCCAGACGGGATAAAAAACCATGGCGGTGGCAAACCTAAAGGGAAGGGAAACATCCAGAAGGGGGCGGCCTCGTTTATAAGGCATAGTTCAACGCACCACCCGGTCTTTCCAGATAAAACCCTTACCGCTTACGGTCCTGAACCAGGAAAAAATCCCCACATAAATGTAGTTCAAAAAAATAATCGGCCAGAGGAAGGCATAGTACCAGGGTATCTCGCGATCCAGGTATTGGATGATGAAAGCCAGGGTAAAAAGACAATTGGCTATTAAAACATGAATGAAAAATGGACTTTTTATAAACCAAAGGATAAACGAAAGGGGAAAGGGCAGGAAGATGAAAACAACCACCAATACGGCGACTATAAAAAGAAGGACCGAATTTTTCCCAAAAAAAACAAAGATATTTTTTCCTATCCCTTCCAGAGCCGCCTGATACCCCGTATACATCCGGCAGAGGATCTGCTCCTTTAGATCCAGGAATATGGTCTGGTACCCTTGGCGTTTAAAAAGCCGGGCCAGGTACATATCCTCCACCGGTTTGTTCCGGATCGTGGTATATCCCCCTACCTTTTCAAAAGCTTCCCGGTTTACCGCGATGAACTGACCGATGGCGGCGGAAAAGAAGGTCCACCGGGTATAACGATTTAAAAAAATGGGTACCACGATGGTAGTGAGAAAATACATCAGAGGTACGGTGATAGCCTCCCCAAAGGTGAGGAGTTTTTGTTTGGTGTACCCCGAAATAAAATCCACCTTGGAATTTTGTATATTGGATACGGTCCAGGAAATACAGGTAGGATTATGGATAGTGTCGGCATCGGTAAAAACAAAAATTTCCCCCTTTGCTTCCCCGGAAAGTTGCTGCATGGCATAGGGTTTTCCGAACCAATCCTCCGGCAGGGGTTTACCGGGAAAAACCCGAACCCGCTTATCCTCCCGGGCGATCTTCCGGATGATATTGAAGGTATTATCGGTAGAATTATCATCGATTACGAGGATCTCATAGTTCAAATAATCCTGATTCCGTAAAGAATAAAGACATCTTTCAATGTTTTGTTCCTCGTTCCGGGCGGGGATCAGCACGGAAACCAGGGGGCCGTCTTTGACGGTGGGAGGAACCGCATGGAGCTTCATATCGATCATATTGATCGCGCCCAAAAGACAAAAATATATACCTACCCCGATAAGAATGGGAAAATACAAATTCGGGATAAACGCAATTATCATTTCCATAAAGATATAGTTCCTAAATATTGAGGCTGCTCCGGAGTTAACCAAATCCTGGAGCAAACTCGATTATGTTGACAAAACTAAGTTTTGCCCAACAGCTCTTGTACATACTGATTGGTAGGATAAACAGCAAGGGATCTTTGAAACCAAATTTTGGCCTCTTGGTTTTTTTTCTGTTGTAAATAGGCATACCCTATGGCTGAACACACATTAAAACGATCATCTTTCTGTAATCTTGTCTCAAAATTATTCAGAATATCCTCCATCATTTGTATTCCCCGTTTTAAATTGTTAAAGGGAGAGGGGGCATAAACCCACCGGGAGGCTATCAAAATTTGGGCCGCGGTGTTTCCCGAATCCAAGGCCAGGGCCTTTTTGGCATAACGCTCCACATCGAGACCATAACGCATAACATAAGCCACCGATTGGATTGAACAGGATTGGGATAGGTTTTCAGCCAGCATCACCCACCCTTCGGAGGAGACTTCTGTATCCAGAGACCGTTGGGCCAGGGCCATTCCCTCCTCAAACCGGGCCAGGGCCTCATCTTTCCGGTTTTCATAAAGGTAAACCCGCCCCATCATATATTCACACCGGGACAACATAAGGTAAAGCTGCCGGCCGGCAAGACTTTCTTCGGCCCGGCGTTTTGCTTCCCGGTAAAGAGGAATCACTTCATCTACCTTGAGTTTTTGCTCATAGATGGCTTCCCGAAGGGGTAAAAACCAGTCGGGAAGGGAATCGGCATATACCGCAAAGCCGCAAATACAAAAAAAAGCAACAAAAATATATTTTTTGTCTCCCATAGTGTACTTCATCATAACATAAATCGGCCGGGATTATCCAGATCCTTTATCAAATATTAAATAAATTTACTTTTTAGCAGGGCAAAATATTTTTCCGCTTCTTCAGGATCTTCCACGAGTTTTTCCTCCTCACGATAGGCGATAAGATGGGGGGGGATTTCCGCCAGAAACGGGGAGGGGACACAGTCGACGGTGTTTTGTAATCTCCGCCGCTTAAGACAGCTTGAGATAAAGAGCTTGTCCCTGGCCCGGGTGATAGCCACGTAAAAAAGCCGCCGTTCTTCTTCGATGTTTCCCCCCTCTTCCTCCAGGCTCCGTTCATGGGGGATGATTCCTTCTTCGGCGCCGGCGATAAAAACCACGGGAAATTCCAAGCCCTTAGAGGCGTGGATAGTCATCAGGTTTACCTTTCCCTGTCCACCCGTTTCCCCGATGCCGTCCTCGTCATTCCGGGTGATAAGACTTATCCGGTTGAGGTATGAATAAAGGCTAGGCTCCGGATTGTCTTCATCGGCTTCCCAGGTTTCTATGGAATTAATGAGACTTTCTATATTGAGGAATTTCCACCGGGCTATTTTATCATTTTTACGGTACTCCGTAATCAGGTAGGACCAGTAATCAATGGTTTCTACCAAGCGCCGTACTTTTTGGGAAAGCCGCCAGCCCTTTTGGGATGTCCCTCCCAGAATTTCGGCCTTAAAAGACTCGATCAGGGTCATAAAGCCGTCTATTTCCGCCCGGCCTTTATCGATAACTCCACCGTAAGCGGCTTGGGCAGATACCTTTCGTAACGGGTCAAAGGTATCGGTTCCTTGATCCTGAAAAAGGGGGGCCGGGATATGGCGGAGGCGCCCCATGGCGTCCCACAGGGAAGATTGATTCTTGCGGGCCAGGTCGGTAACGGCGGTGATCAGGGCCTTGCCGATACCTCTCCGGGGGGTATTGATTATCCTGAGGAGATTTACGTCGTCATCGGGGTTGGCGATTACCCTGAGATAACTCAGGACATCCTTGATCTCTTTACGCTGAAAAAAACTCGTTCCCCCCGAAACCCGATAGGGGATGTTTTCCGACAGAAAGGCCTCCTCAATACTTCGGGTCAGGGAATTGGTCCTAATCAGAACCCCGAAATCGTCGTAGGTGAGTTTTTCCCGAAAAAGAAGTTCCCGGATCCGGGACGCGATAAATTCCCCCTCTTCGTTTTCATTTTGGGGATGGAAAAGTTCAATAGGTTTACCTCCTCCATTCCCGGACCACAGGTTTTTCTCCTTACGGTTGGCGTTGTGGGCGATTACCCCGTTAGCCGCCTCCAGGATGGTGGTGGTAGAACGGTAGTTTTGCTCCAGTTTGATCTCCAGAGTACCGGGAAAATCCCGTTCAAAATTGAGGATGTTTTCATAATTTGCCCCCCGCCAGGAGTAGATAGACTGATCATCGTCTCCTACCACACAGACATTCCGGTCCGCCAGAAGTTTCATGAGCCGGTATTGGGTAAAACTTGTATCCTGGAACTCATCCACCATGATATAGCGGTAACGGCGGCAATATTTCTCCAGAATTTCCGGGGAGCTTTCAAAAATTTTAATGGGCAGGACCAAAAGATCGTCAAAATCCAGGGCGTTAAAGAGTTTTAAACCATGCTGATATTCCCGATAAACCGGTTCAAATCCCCCCCGGGCCAGGGGATCGTTTGTTCCGGCTAGATCTTCCCACCGGAAACGGCCGATCTTGATGTTGGAAAAAAGTTGCCCCAGGGCGTAGAGATCCACCCCCTCCGGAGAAATCCTTACCTCCCGGAGGCTCTCTTTGATAAGCTGGAGCCGGTCGGTTTCATCGTAGATTGAAAAATTCTTCCGATACCCCAGGGTTTCTATTTCTTCCCGGAGGATTCGTACCCCAAAGGCATGGAAGGTACTCACCGTAAGGTTTTGCAGTTTCTTTTTCGTCAGATCCTTGACCCGGCTTTCCATTTCCCGGGCCGCCTTATTGGTAAAGGTCAAGGCCAGAATGGCGGATTGGGGGATCCCTGTTTCCAGCATATGGGCAATCCGATAGGTGATAACCCGGGTCTTTCCCGAACCTGCCCCGGCGATGATTAACACCGGTCCTTCGATGGTTTTTACCGCGTGGATCTGCCGTTCGTTGAGTTCCGCTTCAAAGTTGAGTTTTGTCATGACCGCCTAAATTTTTTTAATAAAAAAATGGAGTCCCCGGATCCCCAAAAGGACCACGGTAGTCACGATAAACCCGGCGGCAAGGACCCCCAGGCTTACCGCGGCTATGGTCCGCCCCTTCCCCATTCCCAGTACCCAAGCGCCTAAGGTTCCGGTCCAAGCGCCGGTTATGGGCAGAGGTACGGCCACAAAAGCTGCGATCCCAAGCCAGCCCCATTTTTCCACCCCTTCCTTGAGTTTTACCCGGGCCCGCTCCACAAAACAGCCGAAAAGCCTCCGGTACCAGGTCATTTTCAGGAAAACCTTATGCAGGGTAGAAAGAAATATCCAACAGGCCGGAGCGGCGAGGATATTGATTCCTGCCGCAAAGGGGTAAGCCCAATACCAGGGGATACCCTTTGCCAAGGCAAAGGGTATCCCTCCCCGGAGTTCTGAAATGGGTAAAAAAGACAAAAAAGCGGTCCACAGAAGGGTGGTCAAAATGCTCATATCCCAAGCTTACCAGAATAGGCCGGCCATGGCTAGGACTGTGGGACTTTAACAAATTTCGTCATTAACAGGCGCCGGAAGGGTAATTTACCAATCCTCCGGGTGATGGTATCTTCAATAACAAGGAAAATATTATGGCTAAAAGGGTTTATGTGGACAATTCGGCGACCACTCCGGTTTCAGCGGCGGCCCTGAAAGCCATGCTGCCCTATTTTACCGGAGCCTTTGGAAATCCTTCCGCCGCCTATAGTTATGGACAGGAAGCGAAAAAGGCCCTGGAGGAATCCCGCCGGGTCATTGCCCGAGCCCTGGGGGCGAAAAATAACGAAATTTTCTTTACCTCCGGGGGGACCGAGGCTGACAACTGGGCCATCCGCGGCGCTTGTAAACTCAATGAAAAAAAAGGCCGTCATATCGTCTCTACCCTGATTGAACATAGCGCGGTCCTCCGGACCCTGGAAATAATGAAGGAACAGGGCTGGGAGGTTACCCTCCTGAAACCGGACCCCTTGGGACGGATAAGCCCGGAACAACTCCGGGGAGCCCTGCGGGAAGATACGGTATTGGTCAGTATCATGGCCGCCAACAACGTGGTGGGGACTCTGCTCCCTATCCCTGAACTCTGTGCCGAGGCCCACCGGGGTAAGGCCCTTTTTCATACCGATGCGGTTCAGGCGGTGGGACATATCCCTCTGGCCGTCCGGGATACCGGAGTAGATCTTCTCTCTCTTTCGGCCCATAAATTCCGTGGTCCCAAGGGGATAGGGGCCCTTTTTGCCCGGCTTCCCCTGATTATGCCTCCGCTTATCACCGGAGGGGGCCAGGAAAAGGGGAGGCGGTCGGGTACCGAAAATGTAAGCGCCATTGTAGGTATGGCCGCGGCGCTGGAGGAAACGCTCCAAAACCTGGAGGAACACACCCGGCGGATTTCCGCCCTTCGGGACCGGCTTATAGCGGAGGTGGTAAAGATCCCCGGGGCCTATCTTACGGGAGACCCGGGGAAACGTCTGCCGGGATTGGCTTCTTTTGTGTTTGAAAATCTTGAAGGGCAGGACCTCGTCATGGCCCTGGATCGGCGGGGGATCTGCGCCAGTTCCGGCTCTGCCTGTTCCACGGGTTCCATAGACGCCCCCCATGTACTCTTGGCCATGGGGTATACCCCTGATCGCGCCCGGGGGGCTCTGCGGTTCTCCCTCGGCCCCGATAATACCGAAACCGACGTGGAGACCATCCTTGCGATCCTGCCCGGGGCCGTGGAACAGGTCCGGGCCAAAAATCGTCTGAACCGTGGAAGCGGATAAGGCCGCCCGTTTTCTACAATACCGGCGGCCCTGCTTTACTAAAGACAGTCCAGCCCTAAATTGTTTTCCCGCCTTGCAGTCGAGGCCGCGTAGTGATATACCTATGGAGGTAAAAAGATCTTAAAACAAGTACGGAACCATATGACGATTTGGTTTGCCACCGGAAATCTCCATAAACGGGAAGAACTTGCGGCCATTTTGAAAGGCCGCCGGATACAAATACCCTCCCAAGGGGGAATCCCCTTTGAACCTGAAGAAACAGGGGCTACCTTCCTCGAAAACGCCCTGATCAAAGCCCGGGTTCTGTACCGGCGGGTTTTGGCCCCGGTCATTGCCGATGATTCGGGACTCTGTGTGGATGCTTTGGGAGGAAGGCCGGGGATCTTTTCCGCCCGGTACGGCAGCGAGGGGACTAAAAGCCTCGATGCCGGGGAACGGAACGCCCTGCTTCTGCGGGAATTGGAGTTTACTTCCCACAGGAGCGCCCGGTTTGTATGCGCCATGGTACTGCTTTTACATGAGGACCGGTTTTTTGTGGTCCAGGAAACCCTGGAAGGGGAGATTATCCGGGAAAGCCGGGGTTCCGGCGGTTTTGGGTATGATCCTATTCTCTACCTCCCCGACAAGGGCTGTACTGTGGCGGAACTAAAAGAAGAAGAAAAAAACCGGATAAGCCATCGGGGAAAAGCGGGACGGGTTATAGGGGAGATCCTCGCCTCTATGCCGGATAGGCCGTAAAAAATAAGATTGTCCTATTGGCCCCTAAAATGGTACGTTTAAACCAGGAAAGGTCTATGAATAGCAAGGATACTTTAAAACAGAATTCCCAAGATAATTCCCGGGCGGAAAAACCTGACCGCGTAAGGGGCCGGATCTGATGGCTTCTTCTTTTTTTCAGGAGATACTAAGCCCCATGTTTAATCCCCGGGCGGTACTGGATATTTCCGGAGGGGGCAAGGTTCTCGTGATCAGTGATTTTCATATGGGAAGCGGCCGGGGGGACGATCTGGCCCGCAATGGCGCCCTGCTTATGGAAATGCTGGAAGGTTATTACCTGGTCAATGATTGGTATCTGGTATTAAACGGCGATATAGAGGAACTTCAGCGGTATTCTCTGGATGCCATAAAAACCCGGTGGGCCCCATTGTACTATATCTTGGATCGATTTGCCGCCGCAGGCAGGCTCTATAAAATCGTCGGCAACCATGATGAGGAGCTGATCTTTGAAAAAAATTACCCCTATCCCCTTTTTCCGGTAGTACGGATTGAATCGGGGGTTCTTCCCCTTTATGTGTACCATGGTCATCAATCCTCCAAGGTTTATACGAACTATAATTACCTCATCCGGGCGGCGCTCCGGTATTTTTTTAAGCCCATCGGGATCCGGAATATTTCAACCGCCCGCAGCCCTCACCGCCGGTTTTACGTGGAAAAACAGGCCTATAATTTTTCCCTGGAAAACCATTGCATTTCCATAATAGGCCATACCCACCGGCCCCTTTTTGAATCCCTCGGCCGGTTTGATTATATTAAATTTGAGATAGAGCGGCTCTGCCGGGATTACCCTTCATCCGCGGGTATAAACCGGGACCGGATCGCCGCCGAGGTGGATGCCCTCAGGGTTGAACTGGGCAAGCTCCAGCGTTCGGAACGGCGGGACGTACTTCGTCAGAGCCTTTACGGCGACCGATACCCCGTCCCCTGCCTTTTTAATTCCGGGTGCGCTATTGGCAAGGGGATCAATGCCATTGAATTGGACCGGGACCAGATCGCCTTGGTATACTGGTTTACCGAAGGGGAGGGAAAAAAATTCATCAACCGGGGCTGGTATAAGGTCGAAATACATAAGGGGACCAAATTCCGCCGTTCCATCCTTAACCAGGACCGGCTCGAATATGTTAAAGCCCGGATAGAACTTTTGGGGAAACACGATCCTGAAAGAAAAGAAGATGTGGTTTCCGCGATCCTTTAGATAAGGAGATGAAAAATGGCCGGATACGGACTACGTATTTTGGGCAGAGTAATCGTACTTTTGATTCTTATTGCCGCTTTAGCCGGGGGCGGACTGGTATGGTTCGACTACCTCAATGTCATTGACGCTAAGGTTGTGCTGGCCCCCTTCTACCGGCTCATAGGCCTGGAACCCCGTTCCCAGGATAGTGTAGGGGAGGATGAGTTCCTCTCCCTGGACGCGGAACGGCTGGCGGTTCGGCTTGAAGCCCAGGAACTGCGGAGTATGGAATTGGATCAACGGGAAACGGAAATTCTCACCCGCCAGGGGGAGATTCAGCAGATGGCCGAGGAATTGGAGGAACGGCAGAAAGCGTTGGATGAACGGGAAAATTCCATCAATGCCCAGGCACAAGACGCCGAAAATAAACAAAAGAACGTCGAGCAGTACGCCCGGTATTTAAATGGTATGCCCCCGGAGCGAGCGGTGGGTATTATTACCGCGATGAACGATCAGGATGCTATCGACGTACTCCGGATGACCGAAACGATAGCTCAGGCGGAGGGAACTAACTCTATCGTCGCTTACTGGCTTTCCCTGATGCCCCCGGAACGGGCGGCGGAACTCCAGCGTAAGATGACAGGGAGACCTTCCGGTCTTAACTGAGCAATCCCGGTCCGCGGCTTGTCCGTGGCTCCCAGAGCCTCCGGAATGTTTTATTAAGAGGAGGCCGGGCGGTGATTCAAGTATCCCCCCAAATCAATTCAGAAAGTTCCCAAGAAGCCCTAAATCAGGGGTCTTTGGCCGGATCCAAGGATAAGCTTGGGGTATTTTCAAAGCTTCTTGCGGGACTGCTTCGCAACTCCAATCATCCACCGGGGTCGGACCAAATCGCGAACCCGGAGGATGATTCGCAAGGTCCGGATGAATTTCCCCTGGCAGAAGGGGAATCCGTTGCGCTCAAAAAAAACAATCCCCGGTGGGTAAAATCCACCTTTTTTTCCGGTGATGAAAAAATCCGGAAAAAAGAAAAACCGGATCTTTTTACCCAGGAAGCTCTCTCCGGTAAAAAGGCCCGCCGGATCTCTCCGGCTCAAACCGAAGAAAATCAGGAGGCGGCGGTAGAAGAGACCGCTTTCCTGCGTTTCCCTGAAAATGATCCGGAGAAATTCCCTTCCCCAAAAACAAGTTTGGAGAATTCCCCGGAACTATTTTCCGAGGAGTCCTTGGTGGAAAAGCCGATCCTTTCCGGGGAAATACTCCCGTCGGTTCCGCAAAACAAGGTAAACCCCACCGAGATTCAGGAAGAAGCCCTGGCCCGGGCCCGGAAAACCGGTGAAGACCGGACCTTCCGGGATATGGCGGCCCTATCCCGGCGGCTTACCCAGGAAACGGAACCCGCCATGGGCCGTCTTGCCCAGGCTTCGGGAAAGGCTTCCGGAAATGCGGAAAAAGCCGCCCCCGTCAATACCCGGCGAAATGATTCCGGTCCCCGGGATAAACGCCGGGAACGGGTTGAAATGGAAGTCCGGGACCTCCGAACCGGGCAAACCCCGGAGGTCGCCCCAAACCGCGGTCCGGTCCTGGTTACAGAGGCCTCCGGGGGGATCCGGGAAGTGGAACTCCGTTTGGAACTCCCCGGGGGCGGCCGAAATTCCGGTGAGGGCCTTTCCGCCGGGACAAGTTCCCCGGCCCGGGCTTTTGAGGAGATCCTCGCCGGAGAACTCCGGGGTGGGCTGGGAGACGATATTGTACGGCAGGCCTCGATTATCCTCAAGGATGGGGGGGCAGGACTCATCCGGCTTACTCTTAAACCGGAATCCCTGGGAAATGTAAAGATACGCCTGGAAATGGCCGAAAACAAGATAGCGGGACGGATTATCGTTGAAAGTAACGAGGCTCTGCGGGCTTTTGAAAGGGAAATGCAGTCCCTGGAACAGGCCTTTAAAGATTCGGGTTTTAACGGGGCCAGCATTGAAATGTCGGTCGGTTCCGATAACGGAGGGAACCAAGGGAACCGTCAAGGGAAGGGAGATGACGCAAGTCCCTTTTTTTCCGAACGGCTTCACCTGGCGGCATCCGGTTATGAATCTATCGGGGATTCTTTGGTGTTAAGCGGGAATCCTGGGGATCCATCAGCCTTACGGCCGGTAAATATGCTGGTATAGCTTGTGTTTGAGGAGTTAAAGTATGAGTGAGCTTCAATTTGAGATGAGCCCCCAGGAACGGACAGCCCGGGTTCTGGAAGTGGATCGGTTTAATAAACAGTTATTTAACGGTAAAACCCCGGTAAAAGATCTGGGAAAGGACGAATTTTTGACCCTTCTCCTGACTCAGCTTTCTCATCAAGATCCTACTGCTCCGATGGAGGACCGGGAATTTATTTCACAGATGGCCCAGCTTAATACCCTCCAGCAAATGACCAGTATGGCTAATGATTTTAACCGTTTGACGGAACTCTTTACCCAGAGCGAAGCCGCTTCTTCCCTGGGAAAATCGGTGGAACTCAACGAAAACGATAAGGTCATCCAGGGTACGGTTAAGGCGGTTAGCCGGGGTGGAAAACCTGAGGTTTTGGTTAACGGGGCCTATTATCAGTGGGATCAGGTAACCAAGGTGTTTGAGGAATAGTTGATACTTGTTCCAAAACCCGGTTTGGTTTTGGGATTAACTACGGAAAAAACGGCCAAAAGTCCGCTTTTTCCTCGAAATTCATGGTAGCATTCCTAAAACTGAAGTTTCGGGAATGCCTCTAAGGAGAATCTATTATGATGCGATCGTTGTTTTCAGGCGTTTCAGGACTGCAGAACCATCAAACCAGGATGGATGTGGTTGGTAATAATATCGCCAATGTCAATACCACCGGTTTTAAACGGAACCGGGTTAATTTTCAAGATATGATCTATCAGCAGTTGCAGGGCGCATCCCGGCCCACCGAAGATCTGGGAGGGGTAAATCCCCGGGAAGTGGGCCTGGGGATGTCTATCGCCTCCATTGATACCATCCATATTCAGGGATCCCTCCAGACCACCGGGGTCCAGACCGATCTGGCGATCCAGGGAACGGGATTTTTTGTCCTTAAAGAAGGGGACAAATCCTTTTTTACCCGGGCGGGAAATTTTAGCCTGGATCAGGAAGGTCTTATGGTGAATCCCGCCAATGGAATGCGGGTCCAAGGTTGGATGGCCCAGAATGTGGACGGCGCTCAGTATATCGACGTCTCCCGGGACGTGGAGGATTTGATTATCCCCATAGGGGCAAAAGACGCCGCCCGGGCGACCACCAATGTCAATTTTGCCTGTAATTTGGACAAACGGACCATTGAGATCCCCGAGAACCCCACCCAATTACAGGTTCGGGAGGGAAGCTGGAACGAGCAGATAAAGATTTTTGATAGCTTCGGCGATGAGCATACCCTGCAGTTGGTGTTTACCCGGGTTCCGGGGGTCAACAACAGTTGGAACGCCGTGGTAACGGTGGACCCCGAAAACCCGGTGGCTACCAATGCCGCCGTAGGGCTGGGGGAAGAAGCCCCTCCCACGGGAGGAGCCAATACCTTTGCGGTTAATTTCTCCAACCTGGGAACCATCCTTAACGCCACAGACGGGGAGGGGAACCTTTCCGGAACGGATCCGGGGACCCCGGTGATCATGAACGTGGCCTATGATGTCCAAAGCGCTACCCCCGGGGATGACGGCGCCTTGGTACGTCAGGAATTTACTTTGAACCTGGGGACCGTGGGGGGATTAATCAATTCTATCACCCAATATGCCGAGGCCAGTTCTTCCAAAATGATCGAACAGGACGGAAATACCATGGGCTATCTTGAAAATTTCAAGATTGACCAAAGCGGGATTATTACAGGGATTTTCTCCAATGGCACCAACCGGACCTTGGGACAGGTTGCCATGGCCAGTTTCTCCAACCAGGGAGGACTGGAAAAAGCGGGGAGTAATAACTTCGTGGTGTCCAATAACTCCGGTACCGCCAATATCGGTCCTTCGGGGATCGCGGGAAAAGGCAAGATTATAGCCGGAACCCTGGAAATGTCCAATGTGGACCT
Source organism: Spirochaetaceae bacterium (assembly GCA_031283755.1). Classification (GTDB taxonomy): domain Bacteria; phylum Spirochaetota; class Spirochaetia; order Treponematales; family Breznakiellaceae; genus JAIRMO01. The sequence continues at coordinate 10,475 of JAITBE010000085.1, read as the reverse complement.
CTCCGAACAGTTTGTGGATATGATCGTGACCCAGCGGGGATTCCAGGCAAATTCCCGAACCATTCAGACTGCGGATCAGTTATTGCAGGAAGTGCTAACCCTGAAGAGATAGGAGGCGGTAGTGAGGGACGGGCGGTAAGTTAGGGAGGTTCTTCTTTCCTGCTTCCTCCCCATCCATCACTCCTCACTAAAAAATGATAAAAGTAACCCGGCTTGATGGAAAAGAATATTTTATAAACCCCCATCAAATCGAATCAATCGAGGTCCATCCCGATACGACCCTGCTTATGTTGTCGGGTAAACATGTTATAGTACGTGAACAGGTTTCCGAGATTCTTGAAAGCATTATCGCGTACCGCCGGCAAATCGGTGCTTTTAAGAATGAGGAGTAATAAAAATGGATTTATCAACAATCATCGGTATAGTCGGTTGTTTCGGCATGGTGGCCTTGGGAATTATCACCGGGGGAAGCGGTCTTTTAACCTTTGTGGATATTCCTTCGGTATTGATCGTTGTTTTGGGATCCTATTTTGGCCTTTTTACCTTCAGCAGCATCCCCAATGCCCTGGGTATTTTCGGTACCATAAATCTCGCCTTTAAGATTCCCAATTTTAACGAAAAGGGACTTATTACCAAACTCATGGCCATGTCGGAAAAGGCCCGCCGGGAAGGTCTTTTGGCATTGGAAGAGGAGTTGGAAGACCTGGATGATGATTTTATAAAAAAGGGAATGCGCCTGGTGGTAGACGGTGTGGATGCGGAAATTATCAGGGCCCTCATGGAAACGGAAGTTAATCAGATGCAGGAACGGCATGCCTCGAAGATCTCGTCGATCAATATGTGGGGTACCTTGGCCCCGGGGCTTGGAATGCTGGGAACCGTTATCGGTCTTATCGGTATGTTAAAGAACCTGGAAGATAAAAGCGCCTTGGGTCCCAATATGGCCGTCGCCCTGATCACCACCCTCTACGGCTCTATGATGGCAAACCTTATGATGATACCCTGGGGAGGTAAACTTAAAGCCAATGACGCCCGGGAAGCCATGGTTAAGGAAATGGAGATTGAAGGGATCCTTTCCATCCAGGCCGGGGACAATCCCCGGATCTTGGCAATGAAACTGCTCTCCTACCTCACTCCCGCGGATCGTAAGGCCGTGGAAGCAGAAGTTCTTAAGGACTAGGTATGGCCAAAAAAAAGAAAGCCGATGCCGGGGGCGCCGGAGGCGAATGGATCGTAACCTACTCGGATATGGTTACCCTTATGCTTTGTTTTTTTGTAGCTCTTTTCAACCCCGATGATATGGACCCCTCCCAATTGGCGGCGATGATTTCCTCCCTGAATAATATCGGAATGGGCGCTTCCACCGGGGGTAATACCCTCTCCCTGGGTAAAAGCGCCGATTTAGGAAACACCATCATGTCCCTCCCCGCCCAGGACCGGGGCCGTACCCTGGGAACGGCTCTCCGCCGGGCTACCAGCCTTTTTACTCCGGAGATCCGGTCAAACAAGGTCAAGGTTACCCAAGATGAGCGGGGACTGGTAATAAGCCTTGCGTCGGATGCTTTTTTTGGCCCCGCCAGCGCGGTAATTAATGTGGAAGAAACCCGGGATATCCTGCTCCGTCTGGGGACCCTCCTGGAATCCAACGAGGTTCAAGGCAGAAAATTCAGAATTGAGGGGCATACCGACTCGGAGTCTACCGATCCGAACGGTCCCTGGCCGTCCAATTGGGAGCTTTCCACCGCCCGATCCCTCGCGGTTCTCCATTACCTTACCGATATCGGAGTCGAGGAAAACCGTTTTCAGGTAGCGGGATTCGCCGATACCATGCCCATAAGCCGGGACAATACCCCCGAAGGTATGGCCTATAACCGGCGGGTAGACGTGATTATTCTTGACGACGGACATTTATAAAAGCAGAGTCCCTTAGTCTTCTTCGTTTTGTTTGTGGTGTAACAGGGCTATGGTCAGATCTACCTCCGCCAGGGTGGTTCCCAGCCGGGACGCAATAAGCTCTGATGAAAGACCTGCCCCGGCCATTTTTTCCACCTGCTCGGCAAAGGATGGCGGTTTGGGCTGAATAGCTATAGGAGACCGGATAAAGCGGGGTTCTCCCGGGGAGGCGCCTTTCCCGTTCCGGTCATTTTTTTGGGGTTTCGAGATCACCCCCGAAATATCCGAGGACTCCGGCGTGGGTTGGTTTAGCGTGGTTTCGGATCCTTTTTTTTCCGGCGGGACCTCCGGGGGAGATGGCGATTTTATTCCGGAAGACGGTGTTTCCCCGGTAGATAAAACGGACCGTTTTAGCCCCAATTCAACATAGGCCGCTTCCTGCTTTTTTTCCCGGTTCACCTCCCGGTTATAGACGGCTATCCGCCGATCCACATCCTCCAGGAGGGTTCGTAACGTTTTTATACGTTCCCCTACCAGAGCGGCGTCCCGGTCGGTGATGGCGTCAATCTCGGCGATAAGCTTATCCGCCTCTTCCCGAAATTCCCCCAGAATCCGTTCCGTTCCGGTTCTACGCCGGAGATAGGCGCGAAAAAATACAAAAGAAAATCCGCACAGGATCAAGCTGATCGATGAAAAAAGAAGGGGTAAATACATGGCTCGCTTTTACCCGCTTACATCGATATTTCTTCCCAGATCCGGGTCCCGAAATACCAAGGGTTCTTCCGGCTTTTCATCTTCCGATTCTTCATCCTTTCCTTCCCTGCCTTGTTTTTCTTCGCCATTTTTTCGGGAAGCCCGGTCCCTGATAGTTTCAGCGCCTTCTCCGGTATCCTGGGACTCGTTCACCGACTGAATCCGCTCGTCGGTTTTCCGCTGAATTTGCTCCCCCTGTAGGGCCTGTTGTATTTGCAGGCCCTCCTTCTGGGCGGTCTGACTTTTACCGACCTTATCCAATTGAGTGAACAGGGTTTGCAGATCAATCGGCTGAATAGCCATAGTCACCTCGGCTTATTTTTTCTTCCGATTCTTCATACTTGATTACCCGTATCAGGTCGTTTTCAAGGATAAAGGTTACCGCTTTGTATTCACTCCGTACCTCCTCTTTGACATCCCGAATAATAATCTTGACCCCGGGATATACCTTGGAGGAAGCAGAAATTCGTCCCCGGTTTTTTATGCCGCTAAGAATTTCTTGAACTTCACCGATATCCTCGTCAATTTTTTGTAAATCCCCCATAACCTCTTTCCGCTTATCCATCAATTCCCTCATAAAGCTCTCTTTGTCTTCGGGCAGGGACTTCCGCTGTTTTTTTATATTGATAAGGGTTTGCAAATTAAGCCGTATTTCCTCAAGCTGCTTTACCAGGGATTCCTTATTTTCCGTATATATTCCCAGTTTTTCTTTATGTTTGGGATCAAAACCTACTTCGCAGATAGTCTCGGTACCGCTGGTAGGGCTTCCCAGGCTTTCCGCGATGATCTCATCGGTGGCCCGGAGCCGCCCCCCCACAATATGGGCCCGTTTCCCCTGGCAGGCGATCCGTCTATAGGCATCAACCTGGGAATTGATAATCCCATCGGAGGCCACTACCATATTCCCCGCTTCAACGCTGGTATTCTCAATAAACCGGGACCAAAGGGAGCGTCCTGTCCGTACAATACCGGCGCCTTTACCGGTAATGCCCTGATGAACAATGATATCCCCTTCCGCGTCCAGTTCCGCCTTTTCCACCGTACCGTGGATCTCAATGTTTCCTGCCGCCTTAACAGAAAATCCGGCATCCACATTACCGGTCACCACTACCGTCCCCAGGAAAATAATATTTCCGGTTTTAATGTCCACGTTCCCCTTGACAGTGTATATGGGTTCCACATTTATTTTATTGTTTACCACCACTACTTGACCATTTATATCGGCATAGATGGTGAGCTCATCATCCCCCACATGAACGTTTTTTCCTAAAGGCATGGCTATGTCTCTGCCGTTGACTGCGGGGAGGACCTTGCCGTTAATGGTTATACCGGGAGTTCCCAATTCCGGGAGTATTTTTTTTGCCAGGGGCTGCCCTTCCACCACATTTTGAATGATATGGAGATCCTTAAAATCAACCTGTCCGTTGAACCCTTCCCGAAGGCGCACTTTGGTTTGATCTATTTCAAAATTGTACTGAATATAGGCGTCCCGGCCGCCGCTTGGTTTAGTCCCCTCGGCTACGAGGACATTTTCTTTATATACCGGCCGGTCTACGAAGTCCCGGATGAAATCTTCTTTAACTCCATGCACGATGTGGTTGTTTCGCAGAAAGCTTAAGATGGTTTCCACGGGAAGATCGCATCCCCCTAGACCGGGGGGATTTATATTAATGTAGGCTTTCATTCCCATATCGGAAATATCTACATTAACATAGGCATCATTCATAGGATTACTTTCAAAATTTCCTACCTTGACAAAACTTCCCGCGGCTTCTTTGACGGTCTCAGATAGTAATGCGATATCAATATCCTTGACCACCCGGCTTTTCAGGATCTCCATGGCAAAGGCTTCGGTGATCTTTTTCCCTTTTCCTATGGGGGGCACCACTTTGAGAAAAGCCCCTTCCGGATAAAGATGAACAAAGGCATCACCGTCTTTATCTGTAATAACAGGAGCTTCATCTATGACTTTTTCTTCTACGACAACACTCGAGTCCGTTTCTTTTTTAGCCAGTATTCGTTCATAGGCTCGGATCGTCCAGTCTTTTTGCCCTTTACCCAGGATCCCCGGAAAACCCCGGTCAATAACTTCGTACTCCAAACGCCGTATGGGAAGATTAAGAAGTACAGCCGCTTCGGATACCGCTTTTTCCAAGGTGGAGCCGGTAACATCAATGGTTCGTATAATCCGATCTTGCTCCAGGCTTTCCTTCATAATTTGTTGAAGCTGGACAAAATCGACCATAAATTCCCCCGGATAGGACGCCTACATAATACCCTTACGGATATTGGTCAACTTAGCCCGAAGCCGGAGTATGGCCTTGGTATGCAGCTGGGATACCCGGGATTCGGTTACTTCCAATACCTGACCGATTTCTTTAAGAGTGAGTTCCTCATAATAGTAAAGCACCAGGATCTTTTTTTCTTTGTCGGGCAATTCTTGAATGGCCTCCACAATAACCCGGCGGATCTCCTCTTTTTCTACAATCACATCCGGATTCATGCTGGAAGGCGATTCAATACTGTCTCCTATGGAAACTTTATCATTTTCATCCCCGGAAAACCATACATCGTTCAGGGAAAGTATGGAAGTTCCGGATATTTTCATAATGGTTTTAAGATATTCGGCTTCGCTCATCCCCAGGGCCGCGGCTATTTCCTGATCCGTGGCGGTCCTTCCCAATTGGGCTTCCAAGGCCCCAATGGTTTCCTCCACTTCCCTGGTTTTCTGGCGCACTGATCGGGGAACCCAATCTATGGATCGCAGCTCATCAAAAATAGCCCCCCGGATCCGGGTTACCGCATAGGTCTTAAATTTAACGTTTTTTTCAGGATCAAATTTATCAATGGCATCCATAAGGCCGAAAGCGCCGTAGCCCACAAGATCGTCAAATTCAACATTGGCAGGCATACCTATCGCGACTTTACCGGCGACATATTTTACTAATGGGGCATATTGCCGGATAAAAAGTTCCCGAATTTTCGGGTCCCGATTTTTTCGGTATGTAACCCAAAGTTCCTCCTCAGTTTTTTGTTCAAGAGAACGATGAGCTGTATTATTTCTGAGGACATTCCCCATATAATATCCTTTTACTCCCTTTTTAATATGGTTTGTATGGCGGATGCCATATCATTCATACTAAAATCATTATCCAGACCATTGGACTTATTTCCCCCGGATTTTTTTTCGGGGAAACTATCGGGAGATATTATAAATTCCGATAATTCCTCGTTATCCTGTCTGTTACCACCCGGTGAAAACGCCGCGGATAAACTTTCCAAATCGGGAAGTTCATCCGTAAGACCGGAAGTATCCACCGAAAGCCCCATATCCGTCCCCGGAGTTGGATCTGAGGGATCTTTATCCATACCCTTCTCATTAGTATATTCAATATTATCCTTTTGATCCAGCCCTGAGGGATTTTCAAATGTAGATATCTCGGAAGACTCCTCATCACCCTCCTCTGTATATTCCTCTACATCCGCCTTGGGCATCTCATATCCGGAATCCTCTTCGAGGGAAATATCCACCACAGAACCGCTCAGGTGTTTATCTTCGTTATTTTCGGGGTCAGTCAGCAATTCCGGCAAAAAACGAATGATAAGCCAATAAACCCCTCCTGACAAAAGAAAAAATACCGCCGCAAAAATAAATGCCCGGACCAGGGCAAGGATTCCTGCCCCACTGATGAGACCGATGACTAACGAAGAAATAAAGGCTATTCCCGCGGCAATACCGCTTATTTTAAAATTCATCCTACCTCCCGCTCAAAATGCTGAAAAAGAGGACCCTGGGGTGTATAGTTACGGACGGCCAAAAAACCGCTTGAGCATGGTCTTGAACCCCCCTCCATCCCGGGGTTCGCTTTTCTCCATCCTCCCCACGATATGTTGAACACATAAAGACGCCCGACATTTCGGATCAACCACCATAAAAGGCCGTTGGCGCAGTACCGCATGGGAAACAGCCGGATCATCGTAAATAAACCCCAAATATTCCACCTTGAGGTTCAAAAACTGCCCCGCGATACTGGTCATCCGATCGGCGACCTTTTTTGCCTCCGTCACGGATTTTACCCGGTTAACTACCAGTTTAAGCCCCATATTCAAATTGTCAATTTCAGTGGCGATGATTTTAATAATACCATAGGCATCGGTAATGGCGGTAGGTTCCGGGGTCGTGATGATCACCGCATCATCGGCGGCGGCGATAAAGTCCAAGACATTACTGGAAACTCCGGCGCTGGTATCAATGATAATAATGTCTGCGTTGGAGAGGGTATCCAGCTCATTGATAAAATTCTGCCGTTCGGTTTCGCTGAGATTGGCTATTTTAGAAAAACCCGATGCCCCGGCCACGATAGAAATACCGTATTCGGTTTCCAATAAGATTTCTTTCATGGTTTTTTGTTTGCGGATCACATGGTATAAGTTGAATTTAGGGACCATATTCAACATCACATTGACATTGGCCAGTCCCAAATCCGCATCCATAACCACCACTTTTTTCCCCAGCCGGGCGTAGGCAAGGGCCATGTTTACCGACATGTTGGTTTTTCCCACACCTCCCTTGCCGCTGGTAATAGTGATAATACGGGTTTTTTTTGCGTCCCTGGGCTGGGACGATTTTTCCTGGACACTGCTTCTGTTCCGCATCATTTCCCGCAAGCGTTCTGCCTGATCTTCCATCATTGTCTCCAATTTATTGGAAAAAGCGGTCAAACTCCAATTAAGCCGGTCCGCTTTTCCTCTTCAATCTAAGGCTGTTTGGGCTGTCCCGGAAGCCGGTTGCTTCTCGGACAGCTTCGGACCTACGGTCCTGCACATTTGCTTCCGTTTCGTTGAAACAGTATTACAAATACCGCCCTAAGGAAGCGGTCCGAACAAGTTTTCTCACCTTTTCGGACAACTTCTTTCAAAATCACGGTCCTGCCGGACAACAGGACTTTGAAACAACCTCTAGTTTAATCTCATTCAACATGAGAGAACCGTTTTTCAATTCTGTCCCGGTTTATCTTAAATTCTTCCAGGTTGATTAAAAACGGAATCACCCCTGCTTTATGCATATCATCAGGGACATGCTGACCGTCGGTAATATACGAAATAAATTTTCCTTTATCCGCCAGAGCGCTGAGTACATTCCCCACCCGGATGGTTTCGTCTAATTTGGTGATGATCACCGACCGGTAATTAAAGGGCTCAAACTGCTGGAAAATTTCCCGCATATCACTGTATTTTGTGGTGGCCGCCACGGCAAGGTGGACTTCGGCGGTGGGACCACAGCCCGAGAGCAGTTGCTTCATTTTAGCGATCTCCACCGAATCCCGGGGATTTTTCCCGATGGTATCCACCAGAATCAAATCCACATCCTCCGAATAGAGGGCGATGGTTTTTTTTAGATCCCCGTAATTATCCACACAAGAAACGGGGATCTGCATAATATCCCCGTAGGTTTCAACCTGGAGTTTAGCGCCGATTCGGTAATAATCAATGGTGATCATCCGTACCGAAAAAGGACGGCATTCCTTATTCCCCAAGCGAAAAACGGCCGCCAATTTGGCGATGGTGGTGGTTTTACCGACCCCGGTGGGGCCTACCAGGATCATGATCCTGGGCTGTTTTTTGGGAGGGTCTGGTTTAAAAATAGCTATACTTTCTCCTATCCACTCCACCACCTGTTCCTGTACTTGATCATAATCATTTAAAATTTCCAGGGGAAATTCTTTTTTCAACCGATCCAGGATATTTCTGCTGTAAGCGGGAGAAAAATCATTGAGATCAAGAATTTCTCCAATCCGGGTTAGGGTGGGGTGTTCTTCTCCCGAGGGGGTATTGATCCGTTTCTTTAAATCCAATACCTCATTGAGGATCGTCTGCTGGATGAGATCGGTTTTTTCCTGAACCGTCTTGTCCGTTCGGGATGCCGCGGCAAGAACCTTCTCTTTCTCCTTTTGAAAATCCACGGGCTGGGAGTTCGCCGATCCGATGGTATATGGGGTATAATCTTTGGGGATAATACCGGTCATTTCCACCCCCTATTTGGCAAAAAACCCAAACACTCCCCCGATACGGACAGACTTCTGTATCATTACCCGGGCCCGCTCCCCATATTTCATTCGGATCTTTTGGCGGCATTCGTCTTCGGTCAGCCCTTGTTCAGTAAAATAATTCATATATACCTAATCCTCCAGCTTTATTTCCCCTACCACCTCAACGGTTATTTCCGAAGCGATTTCCGGCACCGAAAAGACCGCCAGTGTCGGCAGTTCCCGATCCAACGAAGATTTTACCAGAAATCGGGCCGCTTCGGAACAGAGGATCACCGGCAGCCATCCCCGCTCCTCCACCGCGGCGATAGACCGGGTTAGAGCCTTTATCCAGGACCTTTGGAGCCCCGGATCCAGGGCGGACATTATCCCCGAGGAAGTTTGAACCTGGCTGTCGATGATCTTTTTTTCCAGGGTCTGTTCTATGGTTAACACCCGAAGTTTCCGTTCATCGTCGGCATACTGGAGGCACAATTCCCTCCCCAGAGCCTGCCGGGCCTTTTCAATGAGGAACTGAATATCCTTGGTGACAGGCCCATAATCGGCCAGGGTTTCCAGGATGGCCACCATGTTCCGGATGGACACCCGTTCCCGGAGGAGCCCCTGGAGAACCTTCTGGATTCCCCCCAGGGAGAGATTTTTTTGGGCCTCCTCTACCACCGCGGGGTAATCCTTTTTTAAAGTGTCAAGAATGGACTGAACATCCTGACGGCCCAGAATCTCCTGGGCATGGCGTTTGATAATTTCCGTTAAATGGGTGGCTATGATAGAGGAGGAATCCACCACCGTATACCCCGCCCGTTCCGCGTCGCCCCGTTTATCCTCGTTTACCCACAGGGCGGGCAGCCCGAAAGCGGGATCGGTTGTTTTTTCACCGGGCAATTCGTCCTTTACCCCTCCGGGATTGATGCAGAGGTAATACCCCATCCGGATCTTTCCCCGGCCCACATCGGCTCCTTTGATCTTAAAACAATACTCCGAAGGTTCCAGGCGCATATTATCGATGATCCTGATCCGAGGGATGACCAGCCCCAAATCCAAAGCCGATTCCCGGCGGATCCGCTGGATCCGTTCCAAAAGTTCCGCCCCCTTATCCCGGTCCACCAGGGGAATAAGACCGTACCCTAATTCCAGGGACAGGGGATCCAAGGGCACCACCGGAGACATTTCCCCAATTTCATCCTTTGGTTTTTTTGCTTCCAACATTTTTTTACTGGCCGCCGCTTCTTCCCTGACCTTCTTCCGGCCCAGCCGGTAGGCAAGAAAGGCCAGGGCCAGAGCCAGAGGTATCAGTACATACCAGGGAAAGCCCGGGAGCAGGGCAAAGCCCCCCAGGACAAAAGCGCCGATCCAATAAATCCGGCCGTCCCGGGAGAACTGGGTAGAGGCGTCTTCCCCAAAGGTACCGTCGGAGACGGAACGGGTAACGATGATACCCGTGGCGGTAGAAACCAACAACGCGGGAAACTGGGAGAGGAGGCCGTCTCCAATGGAAAAGGCCACGTAGGTCCCTATCGCCGCGGAGATAGGCTCCCCATGGAAGACCGAACCGATGATGATCCCCCCCAGGACATTCACCGCGGTGATCAGGATCCCCACCTTAACGTTTCCGGATACGAATTTACTGGAACCGTCCATGGCCCCATAAAAATCCACTTCCTGCTGGAGATCGTTTTTCCGGGCAATGGATTCTTCCTCCGTAATGGCCCCGGAGTTGTACTCCGCCTCAATAGCCATCTGTTTTCCCGGCATGGCATCCAGGGCAAACCGGGCGGCGACTTC
>JAITBE010000079.1 GCA_031283755.1 Spirochaetaceae bacterium | reverse complement strand
CGGCAATAGGAAGCGTCAGCAACAATAAACCCCTGACCTTTCCCGTTGCCAAGAGAAAGAATGTACTGACCTTTGAAGGCGGCGGGACCTGTTTTTTTGAAGTAAAGGACACCGCGGGTGAGGGTTGATACAGCTCAAAACGGGTTTTGCCTCCCCAAAGTGGAAATTGTTGAAACTTCCGGCTTAAAGCCCTTTGTGCCTGAAACTGATTGATGAGTCTGCCGGGATCGACACAAAAGCCGTATACCCTTTGAGGTACGAGCCAGCCCCAAAATCGGGGCTGGTTTTCAACTGGCTCTTGAAAAAAGCGGTCTAAAGTCCGTTTTTCTCTTAAATCTCAGGCTGTTGTTTCAAAACTTGGATTCTTTCCCTTTATCTTTATCCTGCTTTGTAGTATACTTTGAATATGCCCATACGTTATAACCCTGAAGCCAGGGAATTTCATCTGTATAATGACTCATTTAGTTATGTGATAAAGGTTCTTGAAAATGGGTATATAGGACAGGTATACTGCGGGGCCTCCCTTGATCCCTCACGGACCTATCCCTTCTTATCCCCGGTTCCTTTTCATGGCTTTTCGAATAATTTCCGAAGTACCCCACGGTTTGAATATCCCCTTTACGGGAACGGAGACTATAAGTACCCTGCCTTTGCCGCGGTATTTGAAAACGGTTCTTCGGTTATTGAGCCGGAATACGCGGCCTATCAGATCAGTATAGGAAAGCCGGGGATTTCCGGATTACCTTCGACCTATATTGAGGATGAAGAAGAGGCCTGTACCCTGGAACTTGAGTTGTTTGATGCCCCTTCGGGGGTCCGCATTATCCTGTATTATTCTGTTTTTACTTTTTTAAATTGTTTGGCCCGGCATGTCCGGATCATCAATGGGGGAAAACGGCGGATTACCCTCAAAAATGTTATGAGCCTCAATCTGGATCTTCCTGATTCGGCTTGGAACCTGGTTACCCTTACCGGGGCCTGGGCCCGGGAGTTTCAGGCCGTTGAACGCCCTCTGGCGCCCGGCCTTCAGGAAATAAGCAGCCTGCGGGGTATATCAGGGCACGAACAGAACCCCTTCCTCCTCCTGAAAAGGCCCAATGCCGATGAGTTTCAGGGGGAAGCCCTGGGTTTTAGCCTTTTATATTCGGGTAATTTCCTCGCTTCCGCCGAAGTTGATTCCTATGACCTTACCCGGCTCCGGATGGGGATCAATCCGGAGACCTTTTCCTGGGAGCTGGCCCCCGGGGAGATCTTCGATACCCCGGAAGCAATTCTGACCTATTCCGCCTGCGGGATAAACCGGCTCTCCCAGGATTATCACCGTTTGTACCGTACCCGTCTTGTCCGGGGCTCATGGCGGGATAAGGAACGGCCGGTACTCCTCAATAATTGGGAGGCTACCTATTTTGATTTTACCGAAAAGAAGCTCCTGGAGATAGCGGATGTTGCCGGCGAGCTGGGAATAGAGCTTTTTGTGTTGGATGACGGCTGGTTTGGGTCCCGGGATGACGATACCACCTCCCTGGGGGACTGGGTCCCCGATACCCGAAAGCTTCCCCAGGGTATTTCCGCCCTGGCCAAGGCCATAACCGGCAAGGGGCTTAAATTCGGTCTTTGGATTGAACCGGAAATGGTCAGTCCCCAAAGCCGGCTTTTTGAAATCCACCCCGACTGGGCGGTGGGGATCCCTAACCGCCCCAGAACCGAGGAACGTCAGCAATATGTGTTGGATATGTCCCGGAAAGAAATTGTGGACCATCTTTTTTCCGTTTTGTCCCAGCTTATCGGTTCCGCCCCGATTTCCTATATCAAGTGGGACATGAACCGTTCTTTAACCGAACCCTGGAGTCCATCCCTGCCCTCCCACCGGCAGGGGGAGTTTTTCCACCGTTATTGTTTGGGGGTATACGATCTCTACAACCGGCTTACCGGGGCTTTCCCCGACATTCTCTTCGAGTCCTGTGCCAGCGGCGGGGGACGGTTTGACCCGGGGCTCCTCGCTTTTGCCCCCCAGGGCTGGTTAAGCGACGATACCGATGCCCTGGAACGGCTTACGATCCAGGCGGGGGCTTCCCTCTGTTATCCCCTGAGTGCCCTGGGAGCCCATGTTTCGGCGGTTCCGAACCATCAAACCGGACGGCAAAGTTCCCTGGCCTTCCGGGCCATAACCGCTTTTTTCGGGGTTTTAGGGTTTCAGCTGGATCCCACCAAACTCAATCGGGAGGAAAAAAAGGAAATCGCGGAGCATATCAAATTTTATAAAGCCCATCGGTCCCTGTTTCAACAGGGATGTTTCTCACGGCTTCTGAGTCCCGCCGGAAACTCCTATGCCGCATGGATGGTAAGTTCCGGGGATCAGGCGATAGTTGGTTTTTATAAACTCTTGTCCCGGCCCAATCAAAAACCAATAATCCTTCACCTGCAAGACCTGGATCCTTCCGCGGTATACGAGGTTTCGATCTGGGAAGCGGGAGGGGTTGATCCTGGGGACCGGGCAAGTAATTGCGGCCTCCGGGGCGGGGATGAACTCATGCGGGGCGGGCTCCTGTTAAATTCTCCCGGACTGGATCACGCAAAACCTGGGGATTTTTTTGCGGAATTGTTTCTCTTGCACCGGCAGAAACCCCGGACTATGGAGGACATGGTTTAATCCGTCCCCCTTTTGGAGAGAGGGCTGTTTAAGATCCGATAGGGCCATGATGTAGAATAAAACAAAATTTCTTGGTATATTTATAGGAAATGTAGGGAATTTTATTTTGGAAATACATTACTAAAATGGAGAGGAATTATGCCGGATAAACAAATTTATATGGATTACAACGCGACCACCCCTCTAAGACAAGAGGTCAAGGCCGCTATGATAGAGGATTTTGAGGTTTTTGGAAATGCCTCAAGTATGCATGCCGCGGGACGGCTGGCCCATGGCAGGGTTGAAGAGGCCCGAACCGCCATAGCCCGCCTTTTGGGGGCCAAGCCCCGGGAGATCATCTTTACTTCCGGGGGCTCCGAATCAAATAATACGATCTTCCAGACCATGCGGCGTTTGGGATCGGATCCGTCGGGAACGGTTCTTCCCTCGGGCCGGACCGAAATCATTACCACCGCCATTGAGCATCCCTGTGTGCTTAATTCCGCGGTTTTTTTACAGTCCCTGGGATTTAAGGTGACTTTTTTGCCCGTGGATGAATACGGTAAAGTTAAGATGGATGCCCTGGAGGATGCCTTGAGCGGGCGGACCCTCCTGGTATCGGTGATGATGGCGAATAATGAAATTGGCACCATCCAGAATATTGCCGCCATTTCCAAAAGGGCCAAGGCCTCAGGCGCGTGGATGCACACCGACGCGGTCCAGGCGGTGGGCAAGATCCCCGTGCAGGTGGATGAATTAGGGGTGGATTACCTTACCATGTCGGCCCACAAGATCTACGGTCCCAAGGGTATAGGGGCCTTGTATGTTCGGGAGAAGGCCCCCCTCTTTCCTCTTATTCACGGCGGCCACCAGGAAGATGGTTTCCGGGCCGGTACCTACAACAATATCGGTATTTTTGGCTTCGGCAAGGCCGCAGAGTATGCCCTGGCCGACCTGGATGCCTATGGGAAAACCATAGCCCCCTTGAGGACGCTCCTTCGGGACGGCCTTTTGGAGAAGGTTCCCAACATCAAGATTAACGGACATCCCCGGGATGTTTTACCCAATACTTTAAATGTTTCCTTTCCCGGGGCGGAGGGGGAGTCGATCCTCCTCTCTATGGATATTATGGGTATAGAGGCTTCTACCGGATCCGCCTGCGCTTCCGGGAGCCTTGAGCCGTCCCATGTACTTATGGCCATTGGCTCAGGACCGGAATGGGCCCATGGTTCTATCCGGTTCAGCCTTGGCTGGGGGATTACGGAAGAGGATGTACGTTACACCATCGAGGCCGTAGCTCCCATTGTCAGCCGGCTCCGGGCTATTTCTTCGGTCCGGGTATAGTACCCGGCTGTATGAGGAGGATAGTATGTCCGATTGGTTATATTCAGATACGGTAAAGGATCATTTCACCAACCCCCGGAACGTGCTTTTGGAGGATGAATCCAGTTTTCCCGCGAATGCCCGGGGACAGACGGGGAATATCCGCTGCGGAGACCAGATGCTGATGCTCCTTAAAATCAAGGATGACATCATCACCGACGTGCGGTGGAAAACCTATGGCTGCGCCAGTGCCATCGCTTCCACCAGTATGCTCTCCGAAATCATCCGGGGGATGCGTATACAGGATGCCTACAAAGTTAAACCCCAGGATCTGGTTGAAAAATTGGGAGGTCTTCCGGATTATAAGATCCACTGTTCTGTTTTGGGGGATAAGGCCCTGCGGGCCGCCATAGACGATTACCTGGCCAAGACGGGAAGGGCGGGACTCCTCAAAGAAGAAACCACGGAGATATGCCATTGTTTGGGGATTACCGATAAGGACATCGAAACCGCTTTTAATCAGGGCGCCCGTACTTGGGAAGAACTCCAACAGGCCACTAAAATAGGAACCGCCTGTGGTTCCTGTAAGACCAAAGCCCTGGAATTGCTCCA
>JAITBE010000025.1 GCA_031283755.1 Spirochaetaceae bacterium | reverse complement strand
GCCGGGGTACTCCAGGCGGGCCGGCTGGGGCTGGCCAACGCCCTTACCGCCAACGGTATGGAACTGGACGCCATCGCGGCGGTTACCGTGGGAGGGGTCTCCCAAAGCGGCGGGGTCGGCACCGTCGGGGGCATGATCATCGGGGTCTTTACCATGGGGCTTATCAACTATGGGATGAGCTTTTTGTCCATCGATTCCTATTACCAACTCCTGGTTAAAGGGGCGATCATCATTGTGGCGGTTTTCTTTGATATGAAAAAATACGCGAAACGGGCCTAGCGGGAGGTAACAACAAACGGTACTTCCTCATGCGGCGCAAGGAAAACAGGGTTAACCACAAAGGAACACGAAGGAAAGATAATAAGGAGCGGAGTCTTACTCTTTTTCTCCTTTGTGCTTTCTGAATTGACCGCGCAAGCGGTCTCCTCCGTGCCTTTGTGGTTAAATATCTTAACCGTACCTTTGGTCTTGACAAGCTATTAGTATCATAAACTTCCCCTGGTTCCCTGTCTCTGGTGAGAGGATAGGCCGTGCTTGTGTTTTTTCGGACCGCCGGTGTTCAGTAAGTTATTTTTTGGCGGGGATCGCCCGGGTGGATTTTACGTCTACCGTATTGAGGATAGCGCTGAGTTTTTCCTTTTCGATAAGGTCGATGAGCCGGGCTTCGGTGTACCGTTTAGCCTCATCGGAAAAAATCCCCACCGCCATACAAATGCCCTTGCCGGCCTTTACTTCCTTTAGATGGGAGTGGAAGTCCCGGACAATCAGTTCTCCGATGGACCCCTGGGTTCTGATAAACCGGAACATGACCAGATCCGACCATTTTGGGGTGTCTACTTCGGCCAAAATGTCCGCCCATTCGTTTTTATTCACCGAAATATTGGTGATCTTTATCTTGGCCCGGGTATAGTAGGTCATAACTATTTTGCGGCAGAGGGCGACAAAATCCGCGGAAGGGGCCATGAGGAAGATCTGGAGGTTTTGGTTGGCGTTGAGTTCCTGATATTTTCCGATTAGTATGGCTACGTCTTTATAAGTAGGATTTTCAGCCTGAATATCCTTGAGGTGGCCCAGGGCTTTACCGATTTCCTGCTGTTTTAAATAGGCGGTAGCCACCCGGTATTTTAGATCAAGCAGTATGTCGGGCTTGATATCTTGATGCCGTAACCCTATCTCAAAATCCTGGATCGCCTTTTCGTATTGATGCTGATTCATGTTGATGGTACCGGAAAAAAGGCACGCGCTGGGCCCCATCACCGGATCCGGCCGGAGGTGGCCGAAGATCCGCAGGGCTTGTTCGGTTTGATTGACCTCATAATAACATTCGGCCAGCGTGTAGAGGGATTCCTTGTCTTCCGGGGCAATGTCTATGGCTTTGCGGATAGAAAGCATGGCTTCTTTGTATTTTTTTAATTTAAAAAGGGAATGTCCCAGACACCGGAGGGTAGGGGCGTGTTCAGGGTCCTGGCTGCGGGCCTGCTGGAGGAGCTGGATCGCCCGCTCGTAATTTTTCCGCTGGAATTCCAAATTCCCCAGGTTGTAGTTAACTTCAAAATTATCCGGCTTTAGGGACCGGGCGGTGGAAAATCCCTTATAGGCTTCAGCAACAAAGCCCAGTTTCAGTGCCGCGGTGGCATACCGCAAATTTACTTCGAATTCATTGATCGCCGGGGAAGAACCGGCCATTTCCACGAGGGTTGTATAGTTTGTGTAGGCCTTATCCCAGGCTTGTTCCTGATAATAAAGATCCCCCAAGGCCATAAGCCCTTCGGGATCCCGGGGGTTCTGGCTAAGTCGTTTGTTGGCGTTTTTTATTATGGAATCTCTACCTTTTGTCCGTTTTCCTCCCCCCGCCCCGCCGCCTTTGGATCGGCCCAGAACAGTCAACATAATAATAACAATTACGGTTAGGATAATAACAGCCAAAAGAATTGGGATTATACTCATAGTGTCATTATCGGTTAAGTTTTTATAATCCTCAAGGGGCGGCAAGGAAACCGGGTAAATTTTTCCCGTACCCGGAGGGCTTGCTTAAGTTGTTCCGGTGGGGACAATCCCAAATCCAACCGGCGTTGGCACCGGCTTGATGTTCACGAAGCCGGCCAAAGCCGCGGCAAACCCCTTGCATATAAACCGCTAAAAAGGTGATACTGCCCTTTGGTCTACTACGGCGGGGTTCCGGCGCCGTACCTTCGGTATGATTGGACGGGTAGTAATGGATTATGACTGTATTGTAATAGGCGGCGGACACGCCGGTATCGAAGCATCCCTGGCGGCGGCCCGGCTCGGTTGTTCCACCATCCTCATTACCCAAAACCCTGACCGGATCGGGGCCCTCTCCTGCAACCCTGCGGTGGGGGGGCTTTCCAAAGGGAACCTGGTCCGGGAGGTGGACGCCCTAGGGGGGGAGATGGGGAAACTCATCGATGCCGTCATGATCCAGTTCCGGGTCCTCAACCGTTCCCGGGGCCCCGCGGTTCAGGCCCCCCGGGCCCAGGCCGACAAGCAGGCCTATCAGGCCGCGGCCCGCCGGGCTGTGGAAAATCAGCAAGGACTTTGTGTTTATATGGATACCGTAATCGACCTCCTGGTATCGGAGGGCCGGATTCTGGGGGTAACGACCCGGCGGGGGCATTGTATCCGGGGCCGGACGGTGATCCTGGCGGCGGGGACTTTTATGGAAGGCAAAATCTTTATCGGTGAATATGATGCCCCGGAGGGACGGTTGGGGGAAGAAGCCGCCCTGGGCCTGGGGGCGAATCTCCGGCGCCGGGGCTTTCCTGCGGGACGGCTCAAGACCGGAACCCCTGCCCGGATCGCCGGGGATTCCATTGATTATTCCCGGATGGAAAAACAGGAAGGTGAAATTCCGGCCCCCTTTTCTTTTGATGTTGAGCCCGGAACCGTTCCGGGGCGGCCCTCGGTTCCCTGCTGGATCACCTATACTACCCCGCAAACCCATGAAATAATCCGGCAAAACATCCACCGTTCCCCCCTGTACGGCGGCAAAATCCAAGGGGTTGGCCCCCGGTACTGTCCTTCTATTGAGGATAAGGTAGTCCGTTTTCCCGAACGGGACCGGCATCATATCTTTATTGAACCCGAAGGGCTTATGGTCAATGAGATGTATATGAACGGCGCTTCCAGTTCCCTCCCCGAGGACGTACAGGAGGCCTTTATCCACAGTATTCCCGGCTTGGAGGAGGCCCGGATAGTCCGGCCCGCCTATGCCGTGGAATACGATTATCTGGACCCTTTGGACCTCTATCCAACCCTGGAATCCAAACGGGTGGCGGGTTTTTTTGTGGCGGGCCAGACCAATGGCAGTTCCGGTTACGAGGAGGCCGCGGCCCAGGGCATCATGGCGGGGATCAACGCGGTGTTGAAACTACGGGGAGACCCCCCCCTGATTCTGGGCCGGGCCGAAGCCTATATTGGGGTCCTGGTGGACGACCTCACCACGGTGGGCACCAAGGAGCCCTACCGGATGTTTACCAGCCGGGCGGAACACCGGCTCATGTTACGCCATGATACGGCGGATACCCGGCTTAGTCCCACGGGCCGGGCCCTGGGGCTGGTGGATGATCAATGCTGGGAGCGGTTTCAAAAAAAGAAAGCCGCCCTGGAGGTGATTGCGGAACTGCTCCGCAGCCGGAAAGTTCCCGGCCCGGCGGAACAAAAAAACGCCCCGGAGGCCCTCCGTTCCCATGCCGGTGACAGCCTGGAGCGGGCCCTGACGGATTCCGGGATAAGCCCCGGCGACCTCTTCCCCTTTGCCCCGGAATTGGCGGACTATCCCCGGGAATGGCTGGACCGGGCGGCGTTGGATACCAAATACGCCGGTTATATCGAAAAAGAAAAAAGGACCGTTGCCCGAAACGCCAAAATGGAAATAATCAAACTCGACCCCGCCCTGGATTACCGGGCTATCCCCGGCCTGTCCGCGGAAGCCAAAGAAAAACTCGCCCTGGTCCGCCCCCTTACCCTGGGACAGGCCGCCCGAATCCCCGGGGTTCGCCAGGGCGATAT
>JAITBE010000316.1 GCA_031283755.1 Spirochaetaceae bacterium | reverse complement strand
GTCATGGTACCGATAAAGACCCGTTCGTTTTGGTCCATATTGGCCCCAACCTGGAACTGCATAACCCTGTTGGTTACTGAATCCTGGGCAAAAGCCCCGGTCAGGATGTTCATACCGTTAAATTGAGCATGGCTCGCGATACGGTTGACTTCATCGACCAATTGGGAAACCTCTACCTGGATCTGCATACGATCCTCATCGGTATAAATACCGTTGGCGGACTGTACCGACAGTTCCCGCAGACGATGCAGAATATCCTGAGTTTCCTGAAGATAGCCTTCGGAAGTTTGAATAAAGGATACCCCGTTTTGGATATTCCGCTCCGCCTGATTTAAACCACGGATCTGGCTCCGCATTTTTTCGGAAACCGCGAGTCCCGATGCGTCATCTCCGGCCCGGTTGATCCGCTCGCCGGAGCTTAAGCGTTCAATGCTTTTCGCTACATCGGCCTGGGTCACCCCGAGATTACGGTTGGCGTATAAGGCGCTCATATTATGGTTAATTATCATACATTACCCTCCATGCGTTGATACCCCGGCTATCCATAGCCAAGGTCGAACCGCAGAGCCATTGCCCCGGAGAACCTTCGCGCCGATCCCCCGCGGCTTTGGATTACGGAACGAATCGTTTGTCAGTGCTGCTGCCCCTAAAAAACGATCCCTGCCGCCCTGCGTATCAACAAGGGTATTTGTCAAAGAACCCGTTTTCCGAAAATTCCTTTCCGGAAATTAAGCCCCCTAAACTTAAAAGGGGCTTTAAGGGAACCCCGGGCTTACCAGGGGTTCCCCCAATTACGGCTTAGGTTTTCATTTGAAAACTTAAACCTTGCTACTTTATACTGTAACGTCCTATTGGAGAAGTTGCAAGACGGATGTGGTCCTTTGGTTCGCCTGGGCCAGCATGGCCGTCCCCGACTGGGTAAGGATCTGATCCCGCATATAGGCCACCATCTGATTCGCCATATTGGTGTCCCGAATCCGGGATTCCGACGCCTGCAAATTCTCGGCTCCTATGTCCAGGCCCACAATAGCATGTTCCAGCCGGTTCTGATAGGCGCCCAAGTCCGCCCGCTGCTTGCTGATTAACTTCAGGGCAGTGTCCAGGGTGCCGATGGCTTGGTTGGCGCTTTCCGGGGATTCA
The DNA here is from genome assembly GCA_031283755.1 of Spirochaetaceae bacterium. Lineage (GTDB taxonomy): Bacteria > Spirochaetota > Spirochaetia > Treponematales > Breznakiellaceae > JAIRMO01. The sequence continues at coordinate 2,285 of JAITBE010000316.1, read as the reverse complement.
AGGCTGATGAATTCTTGATTCCCGGTGTTGCGGAGCCCCAGTCCCGAGGAGGTCATGGTGCCGATAAAGACCTGTTCCCGCTGGTCCATATTGGCGCCGATGTGGAACCACATGGAAGCGGTTACGGTATTGTCCCCGGTCTGACGGGCAAAACGGCCGGTAAGCATATTCATACCATTAAATTGGGCATGGCTGGCTATCCGGTCTATTTCATCCACCAGCTGGGATACTTCAACCTGGATCTGCATCCGATCTTCATCGGTATAGATACCGTTGGCGGATTGTACCGCCAGTTCCCGAATCCGCTGCAGGATATCCTGGGTTTCCTGTAAATAGCCTTCACTGGTTTGGATAAAGGAAATACCGTTGGCCGCATTGGTCGAAGCTTGATTCAAGCCCCGGACCTGGCTCCGCATTTTTTCGGAAACCGCGAGGCCGGAAGCATCGTCTCCCGCCCGGTTGATACGAAGTCCCGAAGAAAGCTTCTCCATGGACTTGGTAAGGCTACCGTTAGTAACCTTGAGGGACCTGTCGGCGAACATCGCGCTCAGGTTGTGGTTGATGATCATATCATCCTCCTTGATAATGTCTACCGTTTGGCATCCTTGCCTTCGGTTGTGGTTAAGTATTTTTTTCTACCGCCGATATTTTTATTACCGGCCCTCCCGGAGAACCCCTTGCCGCGGATCCGGAGGTCTCCGGGGGTAATAAAGATACATAACCATCTCTTATTTCGGCATTTTATTGCCGAAACTTGAGCTTTTTTCAATAAAAATCAAACCGTCCTCTAATAATATACCCCGCATCCCGAAAAAAAACAATAAAAACAGGGCAAAAAGCCTCTTTTTTTACGGGATACGGTATATCCCCGGACCCCTAGTTTCTCTTGACAAGGACGGTCTTTTCGTAATCCTCCACCGGGCTAAGCCAGTCGGTCCCCGCCGGTACCCCCGCCTCAAGGCAGAGTTTGTCCCAAACCGCGGAGAAGGGGAAGGTTTTTAGTTCCTCCATCAGGGCAAGCCGCTCGTGGTTTTTACCGGCCTTTTCCGCTTCCACCAGGAGTTTGGTGGGTTCCAGCAGGGCCTCCAGGATACCCTTCCGCAGGCTCCGGGCGCCGATGGTCCATGCGGCGATACGGTTTATGGAAGCGTCAAAGAAATCCAGGGCCAGATCAATACGATCCAGGGCATTTTGCCGGAAAATTTCCCGGCATACCTCCCGTAATTCGTCGGAATAGAGGCACACATGGTCCGAATCCCACCGGAGTCCCCGGCTGAAATGGATCAAGACCCCCGGGGTAAAGAGGAGAACCGCGGATATCTTATCCGAAATATATTCGGTCGGATGAAAATGACCCATGTCAAGGCATAGTTTTACCTGTTTTTTCGCCGCGTATCCCAGGTAAAACTCGTGGGAACCCACCACATAGGCCTCGCTGCCTATGCCGAAGAGCTTACATTCCACCGCGTCGGTGATGGTTTTGGGGTCCAGGGGAACCGCGAGGATCTCGTCCAGGGCGTCCCGCAGCCGGAGCCGGGGACTTTGCCGGTCCGCGGGGAGGTCCTTGGAGCCGTCGGGAATCCAGATGTCGTTTACCGAGGGGGAACCCTGGTTTGCCCCAAAAGCCGCGGCGATCCGCCGGGAGGCGATGCCCTGGCGGATCCAAAACTGACGGATTTTCTGGTTGGCGCTGGAAAGGGTTCCGCTTTCCGCCAGGGGATGGGAAAAAAAGGAGGGGTTAAAATCCAGGGGGATCTTCTTTTTTTTGGACCAGTTCATCCATTTTTGGAAGTGTTCCGGTTCCAGTTCATCCCGCTCTACTTTTGTATTTCCCGTCTCGGCGTAGAGCATATGGAGGTTAAAACGTTTTTTCCCCGGTATCAGGGAAAAGGCGAATTCCGCGTCCGCCCGCAGTTCATCCCCGTTTCGGGCCCGGCCGGGATAATTACCGGTGGCGAGGATCCCCCCCCCGGAAAGCCCCTGGGCTCCCTCAAAGCCGGTTACGTCATCCCCCTGCCAGCAGTTAACGGAAACCGGTATATTCAGGGCGGTTTTGATGGCCTTGTCCGTATTAATCCCGATATTTGCGTAAACTTCCTTTGCCAGGCCGTAGGCTTGTTCCAATGCTTCTTTTTTTTGATAGGGCTTCATAGCTGCTTCTCCTTATTCTTTATTCGAGAGTCTGGTTTAATACCCCGGAGCTTGCTCCGGCTCAAAGGACGCAACGCTCACAAAGGTTTGGTATTAAACCAGATGGTATAATAAATTTCCTTGCGACCGAGCCT
>JAITBE010000214.1 GCA_031283755.1 Spirochaetaceae bacterium | reverse complement strand
AAAGCCACTACATGGCCTTTGCCGCGGAATATTCCCGGCTTAACCAGGCCAGGACCATCAACCTGGGGGACTTTAAGGCCGCTAAAACAACATAGGGCTGCTGTTTTTTGCGTTTACCGGCGGAGTCCGCGGGGATGGGACCTCCGCAACGCCGTTGTCCCGCCCCTCGCGGCGCTCCACCTCCGGCCTCTTCCCCATCGTAAGCGGGTCGGCATTTTACCTCTTACCCCACGGGACTTCGCGATAAGGCAAGCGGTGCCGGATGGGAGCAGGGCAAAGGCATTTACTTTTTGATCGTTAAAATTTCCTTGAATTCACCGGAATTTCCAAGAAAAACTAACCACGAAGGACACGAAGGACACGAAGGACACGAAGGACACAAAGGACACAAAGGATGCATGAAGCAACACGTTATTCCTTCCTTCTGCGCCTTTGTGCGCCTTTGTGGTTAAAAATTCTTCAATGGTTTGGCAAATTTCAGCCTCTGAAAAGTTAAATGACGTTGCCCTGCCGGATGGGAGCCTTGTCTTACACAAGGCCCCGGAACCGGTTATAATCGATCCGTTGAACCAGTTCCAAACCGCGTGTTTCGTAGTCCGCTGTTTTTGAAGCGGCAGCCTAAACCCCGCGGTTCGGCGGGATCATGTTTGCTAAGGAGCGGATATGTCAAAGATAACCTTTTTAGGCGCGGGAAGCACTGTTTTTGCGCGGAACGTATTGGGCGACTGCATGTGTTCAAAGGCGCTGGAATCATACGAGACAGCCCTCTATGATATTGACGGGGAACGGCTGAATCAGAGTGAGGCCATCCTCAAGGCGATTAACGCGGGGCAGGGCGGCAAGGGGGTGATCAAAAGTTATCTCGGCGTTGAACAGCGCCGGGCCGCCCTGGAGGGCGCCCGGTTTGTGGTAAACGCCATCCAGGTTGGGGGGTATGAGCCCGCCACGGTGATCGACTTTGAGATTCCGAAAAAGTACGGCCTCCGTCAGACCATTGCCGACACCCTGGGTATCGGCGGCATTATGCGCGCCCTGCGGACCATCCCGGTGATGGAAGATTTTGCCCGGGATATTGAAGCGGTATGCCCCGACGCCTGGTTCCTCAATTACACAAATCCCATGGCGATGCTGACCGGTTATATGCTGCGTTATACCGGGGTTAAAACCGTGGGCCTTTGTCATAGTGTGCAGGTTTGTTCGGAACATCTGCTCCGCTCCCTGGGCATGGAGGACAAGCTGGAGGGACGGATCGAAAAGATAGCGGGGATCAACCACATGGCCTGGCTCCTGGAGATCCGCGACGCCCAGGGCCGCGATCTGTACCCGGAAATTAAAAAACGGGCTAAAGAGAAAAACCAAAAGGAAAAACACGGCGACATGGTTCGTTTTGATTATATTGATAAGCTTGGTTACTATTGTACCGAATCCAGCGAACATAACGCCGAGTACAATCCCTTCTATATTAAAAGCCGCTATCCCCAGCTTATTGACGACTTTAATATTCCCCTGGATGAATACCCCCGGCGCTGTGTAAGTCAAATCGCCAATTGGACCGGGGAGTACCGCAGCCTGGCGGGTGAATCCCGGCTGCCCCATGAACGGAGCAAGGAATACGCCTCCCACATCATGGAGGCCATGGTTACCGGCGTACCCTACAAGATAGGGGGCAATGTTTTGAACCGGGGCCTTATCGAAAACCTTCCCCAAGAGGCCTGTGTGGAGGTCCCCTGTCTGGTGGATAAAAATGGCGTTAACCCCTGCTATGTGGGGGCCCTGCCCCTCCAGCTGGCGGCGATGAACAGCAGCAATATCCACGCGCAACTCCTCACCATCGAAGCCGCCCATACCCGTAAGCGGGAGCATGTCTACCACGCCGCCATGATGGATCCCCATACCGCATCGGAGTTGTCTTTGGATGATATCCGGAAGATGGTGGACGAACTCATTGATGCCCACGGAAAGATGCTGCCCGCGTTCAAATGAGCCTCCGTACCACAAGCGCCGGAGCTTCGGACATTAAACCGGATTCTCGAATGTGGGCGGAACCGGCTCTTGAAAAAAGCAGCCAAATTCCGCTTGTTCTCTTAAACCTAAGGTCGCCGCCAAACGCTTGACCTAAAATTAACACCCTATTGGAGAGTAACTTATAGGCAGGTGAGTTGGTTCTAAATTCGGTTGTTTTCCGGTTTTTGCCGTTTCCGGGGCTGAAGGCCCTTTATAAAGCCTTAGAATCCGCGTTTTTCGGCCGCCGGACAAGCAAAATTTGTCTTCCGAAATCATGGTCCCTCCGGACCACTGAATTTTGGAGCAACCCCACTAATTAGTGTCTGTCCACAAAGTCGGTTACTTTGCGGACAGACCTTGCATTTTCGCAGCCTTTAGACCGCGAAAATGCGGGTTTCAAGGTAGTCTGTCCATAATGTGTCGCATTATGGACAGATTCTAATTAAGCGCCGAATTTCGGTTTGTTCAAAGCAGGCGTAAGAAGAGGAAGGTGAATTGAAAAAACTACCGGTATATTTCCTGCTGCCCCTGATCCTCGCTTTGGCTGGATGCACGCTGTTACAGAAGGAGCATACGGTAAGTCCGGATGATCGGGCGGGGCGCAATCTGGTCATCTATTTTGCGGGAGATCGAAATGCCCGGCAGGTGGCGGAGGCTGTCTCCCAAGTAACCGGGGGTGAGTTATTTAACATAGCCCGCAAAAAACCGCTGCCGAATATTCTCGATTATGAAACTTTTTTTGTGGGGGCCTCCCTTACGGCGGGCCGTATCGCCCCGCCGCTGGAGGACTTCCTGGCCCGGACCGACTTTATGGACGGCAGGGTTATCCCTTTTTGGACCAGCCGGGAGGCGGCGGATTTAAACGCGGACTTTGAAGGACTCATAGGGGGAGCGCGGTTTTTGCGGGGCAGAGGGTTTCTATCCGCCGGGCGGACAAAAGCGGAGCTTGAGGAGGAGGCCGGCGGGTGGGCCGAGGCTGTTCTTGTCGATCTGGGGCTGCGCCGGGCCGCAGGGGGAGACCAGGCGGAAGACATGGTAAATCTCTTCTCAGCGGCCTACAACGGACGCCTGGGCCCGCCGGTTTTTCGGGACGGAGACTGGACTTTGGAGATGGACGGGATCCGCTGGTACTACGCCCAGGGCAGGTTCCTTCCTCAGGAAGACAAGGATCGGCCGGAAGAATTCCGTCCCCAGTTCCTGTACCGGTATTCCCCGGAACCTCCCAGCCGCCTGGACGGCCCGAGTCCCTGGCAGGACATGGCGAATCAGCTTATTTCCCGGCGGCAGTTCTCCGGCGCCTATGGGCCGCGCCCAATCTCAAACGCCGGCGCCATCCGCTCCCCTTTTTTTGAAGCCATCTGGCAGGCCCGCAGCAGAGAGGAGGCTTTCTCCCGCCAACAGTGGATCGATTTTCTGGGCTATTCCGTGCAAATACACCGGGACATCGCGGCGCCCCTGGGCCGGGTGGAAGCGCGTGTTCAGGAATTGGCGAAAAAAAAGCCGGAAATACAGAAGTGGCTCAAAAGCCTGCACAGCATTACCGGCTGGAACTGGCGGAATGTCGCGGGCAGCGAAAATCGCAGTTTTCACGCTTATGGGGCGGCGGTAGACGTGTTGATGAAGACCCAGAGAGGTCTGGAAACCTACTGGCGCTGGACTGCCGCCAAGGGTATTGACTGGCGTTCCGTACCCGTGGAAAGACGGCAAAACCCGCCCGCCGCGGTGATCCGGGCCTTTGAGGAACAGGGATTTATCTGGGGCGGCAGGTGGTCACGATACGACACCATGCATTTCGAGTATCATCCGGAGCTTCTGATCCTGGGAACCGGCAGGGACGATGAGCCCCCGCAAACAGCTTAAATTCTCCCGGTTCAGGGGGAATTCATAATGGCGTTGGGGCTGTCCGAAGGGGGACATTTCTACTGGCCCGTTGACATCTGTAGTTCAAAGGATTGTATAAAAACCTCAAGTGTTTTATGATAAAGAGAGGTTTTTATGGAAGATTTGTTTCAAGGCAAACTCCTTGATTCTATATTAATACAACAGGTCGAGTTGTTTGACTCTGTTTCGGAGCAGGAACTGGCGGCGGTGAGGTCCCGGGCCGGTATTTTGCAGCTCCGTCACAAAGCTCGGCTTTTTTCCATAGGGGAACGGGCGGAGCATTTTTATGTACTCCTGGCCGGATCGATCCGGGTTTTCAGGCCCAGAACCGACAATGAAGATGATGAACTGGCGCAATTTTCCCCAGGGGACACCATCGGGGATTTTGATTTTGCCCGGCGGGCCCTATACGACGCCTCTGCGGAGGCTTTGGAAGATTCCCTCTTAATTATGTTTCCCGGCTTTGGGATATGTATGGATGATTTCACCCAGACCGAACCTCATATCGCATCAAAGATTTACCTTAACTCCATACGGATGATCACCTCCCGGATTAAGGCAACTCAAAAGATCATCATGGAGAATATGTCCTGGGTTCAGGAACTGCACCGTCTGGCCTATGAAGATCCCGGTACGGGACTTTGGAAACAATCGTTCATCTCCAATGAGATAAACCAGATCCTGGAGATTCCCACGGCCCTGGTCATGGTAAAACCGGATCGGTTTAAAATCCTGGTGGATTCCCGGGGGCATATTGTGGGAGACGAAGCCATGATTCGCATTGCCAAGATATTAAAGAATGTTACCCGCAGGCTGGGCCGGGGATGGCCCCTGCGGTTTAAAAGCAATGAAACCGGCGTATTGATACCCCAATGTCCTGCCTCCCAAGCGGAAGTTATAGCCCGGGAAATACAGGAGGCGGTTGCCGCCCTTGAACCGGTTCCCCCCCAGGATAATTACCCGGTCTTTAACTTTACCGCTACGATTAGCTGGGGCATGTGGCCGGAGGATCACACCGACTGGGATATTCTCTTGGGGGGCATCTATGCCCTGCTTCTGGATACCTGGCGGGCCGGCGGAGACTGCCGGAGCCGTTACGCCGGATTGGAGTCGCCATGAGCCAAACAGCGAAAGGCCTGTCCCCCCAAAATGAAGATATTCTCACCGGTTCATCGTTATTCTCCTCTTTAAGTAAACTGGAGTTTGATGCGGTAGCCGCTTGTTTGGAATACCGGTATATAACCAAGGATCACCTGGTGTTCTCCGAAGGGGAAATGGGGAAAGAGCTGTTCATCCTCCTTTCCGGGGAATTAAGCGCCTATGTAACCCAGTCCGGGGAAATCCAACGGTGGATGTTCAATATTACCCCGGGGAATTTTTTTGGGGAAATGTCCATTATCGCCAATGAACCCCGGTCCGCGACCATTACCGCCAAGGTTGATTCGGAACTGATGGTTCTCCGGGATACGGATTTTTACCATTTTATATCCCGGTATCCCATGATCGGGGTTAAACTCCTCAAAGCCATTGGGGATGTGCAGAATACCTGGCTGGAACAAACCGCCCGGCATCTCAACGATCTCGTGCGTTGGGGTGAAACCGCCCGGAAACGGGCCATTACCGATGATCTTACCGGGCTCTATAACCGGCGTTTCCTTGAGGGGCTCATTAAAAATCGTTTTGAACAGGGTATCGTCCAGGTACGAAACATTACCCTCTTAATGATGGACCTGGACAAGGTTCATGCCATAAACGAAACCTACGGCACCCAGGCGGGGGATCAGGTTATCATCGCCACAGCGGACACCATTCTGCAGTACCTGCGGAATGGGGATGTTGCCGCCCGGTTTTCGGGGGATGAATTTGCCGTCCTGCTCCAGGATACGAATGAATATGAAGCCCTGGGGGTGGCGGAACGGATCCGTGACGCGGTTTTTTCCCGGGAAATACCGGTTGCCCAAAGCCCCGGATCAAGCGAAACGACCGTCATTTCGGCCCAAGTCAGTATCGGGGTGGCAACGGCGCCCACCCATGCCGGGGACGCCGAGTCTCTGATGCTCAAGGCGGATGACGCCCTTCTCAAGGCCAAAAGATTGGGCCGGAACCGGGTGGAAATCGTGGAATCCGACTCTCCTGACAAAACCGGGGCGGACTAAAGGACCGGATTGAGACCTTGGGACTTGTTTACATCCCCCGGAACATGGTATTTTTTCCCTGAGATGAAAGCCGCCATAATCTTTGGGTCCCAATCAGATAAGGCCGTCATGAAGAAGGCCGCCGATGTTTTTCGGGAATTGGAGGTGGAATTTTCTTCCCATATCCTTTCCGCCCACCGGGTACCGGAGTTGTTGAAAGAGACCCTGGCAAAACTGGAAGCGGAGGGGACCGAGGTGATCATTGCCGGGGCGGGATTGGCCGCCCATCTGCCGGGGGTTATCGCCAGCCAGACCCTTATCCCCGTTATCGGCGTACCCATCGCCTCCGGGGGGCTTGGGGGTTTGGACGCCCTTCTTTCCATAGTACAGATGCCCAAACCTATCCCCGTGGCTACCGTGGGGGTTGATAACGGGGCCAATGCCGCATATCTCGCCTGCCAAATCCTCGGCCTGAAATACCCGGCCTTACAGGAACGGCTCGCCGCTTTCAGGGCCAGAATGAAGGCCGAATTTGCCGGGGATAACAAAGGAGTGGACCTATGAGCGAAAGCCGGGAAGCCGGTCTTGGGGAGATAAAAACCGGACCGGTACTTTATGAGGGAAAGGCAAAAAAGGTATTTGCCGCCGGCCGGGATGATCTGGTTATTATTCACTATAAAGATGATGCCACCGCCTTTAACGGAGAAAAAAAAGGGCAGATAGCGGATAAGGGCGTATTAAACAACAAAATTGCCTCATCCCTGTTTGAACTCCTGGAGAAATCCGGGGTATCCACCCACTTTATCGCCCGGATTTCCGACCGGGACATGGTGTGCAAAAAAGTCAGGATCATCCCTCTTGAAGTAATAGTCCGGAACGTCGCCGCGGGGTCCATGGCAAAACGCCTGGGCCTCGCCGAAGGGACCCCCCTCCAAACCACGGTTTTTGAACTTTCATACAAGGACGATGCCCTGGGGGACCCCCTGATCAACGATTACCATGCCGTGGCCATCGGCGCTTCAACCTTTGAGGAGATCGGGGAGATCAAAAATATCACCTTCAAGGTTAATCAGATCCTTTCGGCTTTTTTTCTTAAACGGGGCATCCGCCTTATCGACTTTAAGCTGGAATTCGGCAGGGTGGATTCGGGACAACTGGTACTGGCCGATGAAATCTCCCCGGACACATGCCGGTTTTGGGATGCTCAAACCAATGAAAAACTCGACAAGGACCGTTTCCGCCGGGATCTGGGAAACGTTAAAGAAGCCTATATCGAGATCCTTAACCGCATGGATGCCTGATGGTTACCAATATGGATGACAAGTTAAAAGAAGCCTGTGGGGTTTTTGGGGTTTTTTTTCAGGACCCGGAAAAAGACGTGGTTCCCCTGATCTATTACGGCCTCCTTTCCCTGCAGCACCGGGGACAGGAAAGCGCCGGTATAGCCGCGGTTCACCACAAAACCATCGAATGCCGCAAGGGAATGGGGCTGGTGGGGGAGATTTTTACCCCCGAGCTTCTGTCCCAGATCAGGGGGTCCGCCGGAGTGGGGCATGTACGGTATTCCACCAGCGGCACCAGTTCCATTGAAAACGCCCAGCCCTTTATCAGCCGGTTTAAGCTGGGCTCCATCGCGGTGGCCCACAACGGCACCCTGACTAACGCCGATGTGGTCCGGGAATTATTGGAAGATGCCGGCGTGGGGTTTATCTCTTCCAGCGACAGCGAAGTAATCGTCAACCTCATCACTAAAAACTACAAAAAGGGTCTGGAAAAAGCCCTGACCGATACGATCAAATTCATCAAGGGTTCCTATGCCCTGGCGGTACTTACCGATGACGCCCTGGTGGGGGCCCGGGACCCTAACGGGATCCGTCCCCTGTGCCTGGGAAAAATCAACGGCGGCTGGATCCTGGCCAGCGAATCCTGCGCCATTGATTCGGTGGGAGGGGAGTTTGTTCGGGACCTGGAACCCGGGGAAGTGGTTATCATCGACAAAGACGAAGTCCTCTCCTTTACCTTCAGCGAAAAAACCCGGCGGGCGGCCTGTTCCTTTGAATACATCTATTTTGCCCGGCCGGACAGCGCTATCGACGGGGTGGATGTATACGGAGCCCGGATCCGGGCGGGGAAGATCCTGGGCAGGGAATCGGCGGTATCGGCGGACCTGGTCATCGGTGTTCCTGATTCGGGAATCCCCGCGGCCATGGGCTACGGCAAGGCCACCGGCACCCCTTTCGGCCTGGGGATCGTCAAAAGTAAATATGTGGGCAGGACCTTTATCGCCCCGGATCAAGCCCTGCGGGAACGGGCGGTTTCAGTAAAACACAATGTAATCCAAAGTGAAGTCCAGGGCAAACGGGTGGTCCTTATCGACGATTCCATTGTCCGGGGAACCACCAGCAGAAGGCTTGTTTCGATATTAAAAAAGGCCGGCGCCCGGGAGGTACACATCCGGGTGTGTTCTCCCCCGGTACGGTTTCCCTGCTACTTTGGCATTGATACCCCCCACCGGAAGGACCTGATCAGCAACGGCAACAGCGTGGGTGAACTTTGCGCTTCCCTGGGGGCGGACAGCCTGGCCTTTATTTCCGTGGAAGGCCTCCTGGAATCCCTGAACTCGGACTTCCGTAAAGAAGGTTCCCCCACGGGATACTGCCTGGGCTGTTTTACCGGGGAATACCCCATACCGGTTTCAGGGGAAACCGGTATGAAAAAATAGCGCTTTGTCCGGGAAGCAGCCAACTTCCCGGACAAAGCGCCGGTTTATTCGAGAGTCTGGTTTAATACCCCGGAGCTCTGCTCCGGCTCAAACAAAGCAACGCTTACAAAATTCGGCATTAAACCCAAGAACCCGCTCATCGGTTCGCGGGGGAGCTTCAGGGCGGGGAGGTTCATTCCACTTTAAACTTAGAAACCTCCCTGACCAATATGTCGATGTTATCCTTGTTATGTCCGCTGATGGTATTGACCCGGTTTACCGCTATGTTGATCTGGTCCGCCCCTGCCGCCATCTCGTTCATCCCGTTGGTTATCTCCTGGGTCACCATCTCCAGATTCTTGCTTTCCTGGATAACCTCTTTGCTCCCTTCCAGCATTTCTACGGAACCGCCCTTCACCATCTG
>JAITBE010000178.1 GCA_031283755.1 Spirochaetaceae bacterium | reverse complement strand
CCCATTTGCCCATCCTGACCGGCCAAAAGGAGGATGCTCCCCAGGATAGGACCTACACAGGGGGTCCAGCCCGCGCCAAAGGCGGCCCCCGCCAGGAAGCCCCCTGCCAGCCCCCGGGGCCGTTGGGCAATATGAAAACGTTTTTCATAGTTTAAAAAAACAAGAAAGTTGAAGATCATGTTCAGCCCCAGGGTGATCACGATGATCCCGGCGGCGATATTGATGATCCGGCTCACTCCGCCCATAAGGAGCATAGCGCCGGAAAAGAGGATGCTGAGGACCACAAAAACCGCGCTGAACCCCAGGATAAAACTCACCGTCAGGGGGATAAACCGGCCCTGGGGAACGGAGGCTGCCGAAAGGGCTGTATCCCCCGGCGCCCTTCCGGCGTTGGTCTGGGCCGCGGCCTGGGCGTTGGCCTGGGGGGCGGCCTGGGCGTTGGTCTGAGGGGCGGCCGGGGCGTTGGCCTGGGCGTTGGTCTGGGGGGTGGTCTGGGCCGTGGCCGGGACCGCGGCTTGGGCATTAGCCCCGGCGGGACCCATCGCCGTACCTCCCAGAAAACAGAGCCACGAGGGGATCAGGGGAAGCACACAGGGGGACAAAAAAGAAAACAAACCCGCCGTAAAGGCGAGGAGGATCGACAGATTAACCATAGTAGAAATATACTCTATTTTGCCGGTAATTCAATCGTTTCGCCTAAGGCAACGTCATTTGCTTTTCAAAGAATGGCATTTACCAAAGCATTGAAGAATTTTTAACCACAACGAACCTTCGGTTCGAGCGCACCAAGGCGCGCCAGGACACGAAGGAATAGAAGAAAAATGAACCACAAAGGAACACAAAGGGGGGAAAGGATATATGAAGCAAGGCGTTATTCCTTCTTTCCTTTCTTCCTTCGTGTCCTTTGTGGTTAAAAATTCTTAAAAAATCCTTTGTACGCCTTTTTTTCTGATTGACCGCGCAAAAGGTAAGAATATATCCCACGGGAAAAGCGTGGGGGTAGCGGAGTAGACCGGAGCGGAGGGGCGTTGCCCCGGAGTGAGGACTACGGAGCGAGGGGGAGCAGCGTCAAAAACGGCGGCCCATGGGGCGTTTTACCTTTAACTTTCGGAACCCAGGCGCTCCCCCTTCTTAACTTGTGGACAGGGGGAATTATCCCCTTCCGTCAGCAGATCCTGTTCCCCCGAGGACAGGGCCCGGAGGATCCGGCGTTTTACGGCGCCGGAATTGCCGGTGAACTCGGCGATCCGCTTCCGCACCTCCCGGCGCTTGGAATGGAGCCCATAGGGGCAGGTACAGGCCGCCGAGAGGAAGCCCTTTTCCCCGGCGCAGGCGATGATCTGCTGTTCCTCCACATACCCCAGGGGACGGATCAGGCTTACCGGGTATTTCCGGTAGCCGAGGCGCATGGGCATGGCGGCCAGTTCCCCCTTGGCGGTCATGTTCATAAAAAAGGTTTCGATGATGTCATCCAGATGATGCCCCAGGGCGATCTTGTTGAAGTGATTTTCCATCGCGTATTTCAGCAGTTCCGTCCGCCGCTGGGTGGAACACCAGTAACAGTTCATCTTTTCTCCCGGTTTAAGCCGGCCGATAACGGGAACAAAAATATCCTGAAAGGGGATCCCCCAGTCCGTAAGCCGGGTGACGAGGGCGGCCTTTTTACAGCAGGCGCAAAAATCGCTGGAGATGTGGATCGCCGCCAGGTCGTAGCTCTTTTTGACGGCGGGCCGGATTGCCGCCAGGGTCCAGGCAAGAACCGTGGAATCCTTACCCCCGGACACCGCGATGAGGACCCGGTCCCCTTCGGCAATGAGGTTCCGCTCCAGGACGGCCTTGGTGGTCAGCTTCCGCACCACCTCACCGGCCCCGGCCCGGCGTAAAAAACGGTTGCTCATGGGACGGGAATTTCCGCTGTGGGCCGGGGCCGGGCAAGATTCGGCTCCGGGGGCCGGCCATACCGGGCGTGGATGTCCCGGATCACGAGGCTCGCGAGGATCATCCCCGCCGCCGCGGTAACGGTAACGGCGCTCCCGTTGATCACCTTTTTCGTACTGCACCATTCCACTCCCTGCTCCCCGCAGGGGCCGGAACAGAGGCATTGGGCCGACCCGCAGGAAACCCCGATTTCCCTATGGAGGGGAAGCTGTTCGGTACTGTATACCACGGTAAAATGGCCCTGGAAACCCCGTTTCCGTAGTCCCGACCGGACCAGCCGCGCCAGAGGGCAGCCCCGGGTTTCCCAAATGTCGGCGGTTTTAAGCTGGGTAGGGTCCATCTTTAGGGCGGTTCCCATGGAGGAATAGAGGGTTACCCCCGCCCCGGAGCTGATCTCAATGAGATCGAGTTTGTGGGTAAGGCTGTCTATGGCGTCGATCACATAGTCCGCCCCTTCAATATCAAATTCCCCCGCGGTCTCCCGGGAAAACACCTTCCCCAGGGCCGCTACCGTACAGCCGGGATTAATCTCCCGCAGCCGGCCGGCCAGGACCTCCACCTTGGATAAACCCACGGTTCGGGTAGTGGCCTGGACCTGGCGGTTAATATTGGTAACACAGACCCGGTCGGAATCAACCAGGACGATATTTCCGACCCCGGAACGGACCAGGGCTTCGGCACACCAGCTCCCCACGCCGCCCAGGCCAAAAACCAGCGTCTTGATCCGGGAAAGGGCCTCCAGGGCCTCCGTTCCGGTCAACAGGGAAAGACGCTGAAAAATCGGGTTAACCTTCATAGGGCTCCCTAATACCCCCGGATTTTTTCCCCGAACAACATATTCTGGTAACACCGCAGACAGCCGGGGAACATTCCGCCTTCACAGGCATTAATGGTTTTTCTGAACAGGTTGGCCCGTTCGCCGTTATAGATCTGCTTCAGGGACTGGGCTTTGATATTCCCCAAAATATAGTCGGGGTAATCGGCGCAAAAATGGACGTCGCCGTTGTAGTTAATATTGGTCTGACACCAGGGAACAATACAATGATTACGGACCGGGGTTTCCAAATCAGCATAATAGGTATGGATCTTTTCAGGGTTCAGGGCCGGCACGGTGATCATGGGATGGCCAAAATCCTTTTGGTGGATATTTTGTAAAATACGGTAGAGTTTTTGCCCGTCAATATGGGCGTTATACCCCGTATTATAGGCCGCGAGACAATCAATGTCGGTGTCCAGTTTTTCCTTCATAAAGACCCGCTGGGCCGCGACAATCCGGTCATTGGTATAGGTTCCCAAATTAAAGATATGTACATCCAGCTTGTATTCCCTGCTCGCCTCCGCCAGCCGATCCAGATCCTGATAATTCATGTTGGTAACGGTGGTCACGATCCCCAGGATCGGATAAATCGAATTTTGCCGTTTTTTTTCCCGGTTAATAGCCGCAAACCCGTTGAGAACCCGGTCATAGGCGCCCCGGCCCCGCATGGTATCATTGGTTTCTCTAAAACCGTCCAAGGATACAAAAATGGTACTCCATTTATCCCGCACAATCACCTCGGCATGTTTTTCCAGGAAGGTGCCATTGGTATTTACGCTGACATACAGCCCTTTATCTACTATATATTTGACCAGGGGTATTATATGGGGGTACAAAAAAGGCTCGCCGCCCCATAAATAGATTATGGGACGGTAGGGGGCAATTTCGTCAATCACCCGCTTATAATCTTCCAGGGGGAGGATCTTTTTTGCCTCCTCGGAAATATCACAATTTTTCATCACCCCCTTTTCTCCCCATTGGCCGCACATAACACAACGGAGATTACAGAGGGCGGTTAGTTTAAAATAAACCAAACAAAGATTTTTCATATGATCAAAATGATAATCCCGTTTGGGAAAGAACCTGGTTTTACCCATTTTGATAAAACCCCGGAGCATTTTTATTGATAGGGTCCATTTTCTGGTGAAAAGAAGAGGAACCACCGATATATTTTGTTTCATAATTTTTACGCTGTCAAAAAAATAAAATAACTAGATGGTTCCAAAATCAATTTTTCCCCAATTCCTGTAGTTTCCGGAGCTGAAAGCCCTTCGCTAAAGCCCTACGAAGCTACTTTTTTCAAGGCTGCCGGACAACAAAGCTTGTTTTTCCAAAATCCGGCCCTACAGGCCCTGGATTCTGTAACAATCCAATAGTATTTTATCACGGATAAAACAAAAAAACAGCCCCGGGAACAGGGCTGCCATAAGTTTTTGCCCGGCCCGCTGGTCGTCGAACCGGCCTATGGCGCCGCGCACGGGATAGAAGCGGACAGCCCGGTCCGGCCGCGGCAGACCAAAGGTTCGACGCGCCCGCATAACCCGGAGAAATCGCGGCCCTGTTGCCTTGCTGAATGTTGACGTTAACATTAAGTCCATGGTATAATTCATCCTACGGATCATTGCGTCCAAGGAGGGTTTTTTGTATTTTTCAATCAGACAGGTATCGGAAAAAACCGCTCTGCCCCCCCATGTTTTGCGGTACTATGAAAACGAAGGCCTTTTACCCAGCATTTCCAGAAGCCGGAACGGGATTCGCCGGTATACTGAACACGATCTGGAGTGGCTCGGCTTGATCTGCTGCCTTAAAAATACGGGTATGCCCATCAAACAGATAAAGAATTTTGTCGAATTAAGTTTGCAGGGGGATAAGACCCTAAAAAAACGATGCGACCTTCTGGTGGAACACAAAAAAACAGTGGAAAATCAAATTACGGAGATGCAAAAACATCTGCAGAAGGTGATCCACAAAATCGAGTATTTTACCGGGGAGTACGAAAAATCCAAAA
>JAITBE010000162.1 GCA_031283755.1 Spirochaetaceae bacterium | reverse complement strand
TGCAGTTCCACTTAGTACCATATTTATTGGTGAACTTGTAGATGTTGGCGGTCAGGGGCCGTATTTCCGGCTTGACGTTGAAGGTCATGGAGTAGGCCAGATCGTTCCAGCCCCCAAGGTAGGAGATGGTCGCCACAGTGATAATTCCCACTTTGATGGCGGGGATCATGATCTGGATGAAGGATCGGAAGACCCCGCAGCCGTCGATCCGGGCGGCATCATCTAGAGAGGTCGGAATGCTTCTAAAGTAGGGCCGCAGGGTCACCACTATGAAGGGAATAGAACTCGATGCGATGGCTATAGCGGGGGAAAAGTAGGTATTGAGGATGTTAAGCCTGGAAAAGATCAGGTACATGGGGGTAAGCATCAGAGAAGCGGGAAGCATTTGGGTCACGAGAAAGGTGAGGAGAAAACCCCTGTTACCCGGCACTCTATACCGACCCATACCATAGGCAGTAGGGATCCCCAATACTAAGGAGATCGCCATAGAAAAGAGGGCGATAACAAAGCTGTTTTTAAGGGATATAAGAAAATCCTTATCCCCCAAATTTCGCATCCAGGGGTCAACGGTAAACTGGTGGGGAAAATAGGTAACGATTTTTCCGAAGGATTCCGTATCGGTTTTGAAGGACATACAGAGGAGCCAGTACAGGGGGAAAAGGAAGATCACCACCACGAGAAGAGAAGCAAGGCAGAGGAAAAAATTTCTTTTTTGGGTTTTGGTCCTGAAAAAAATTTTAATCATCCTACTGTTCCTCCGTAACACTCATGCGTAGGTAGAAGAGTCCGATAATAAAGAGGCAGAAAAACAGGACGATGGCCGACGACGATCCCATGGAAAATTTGAATTCGGTAAAAGAGAGCCGGTAGGAATAGGTCCCCAACACATCAGTGGCATTCAGAGGCCCCCCCGAGGTCATAATGAACATTAGATCGAAGGCCTTGAAGGTGTATATGAAGCCCAGCATCAGTACAGCGAAGATCGATGACCGGATGCAGGGGACCGTGATCTTCCAGAATCGTATCCAGGCATTGGCTCCGTCTATGGCGGCGCTTTCGTAGATGTCCTCGGGAACATTGGTGAGCCCCGAGGTGAGGAGGAGCATATTGAAGGGAATACCCACCCAGCAGTTCATAGCGATGACCGCCGCCATGGCCATTGTCCCATTGGCCAGCCACATGGGAAGATCTTCGATCAGTTTCAGCTTGAAGAGCAGATCGTTGATTACCCCGATCTGGCCGAACATATTTTTACCCACCAAGGCAGTAACCGACATGGGCATCATGTAGGCGATAAGAATGAGCCCACGAATGGGCCCGGCAAAGGTGAATTTTTTTGAAAAGAAAAGAGCCAGAAGGAAACCTATGGTGAACTGTACGACAATACAGGCTAGGGTAAAAACAATGGTGTTTTTGAACACAAGCCGGAAGACCGGTTCCCTAAAAAGATACAGATAATTGGAAAACCCCACAAACACATCGGAGCCGCTTCTGAAGGTTTTGACATCCACATCCCGAAAGCCCAGAATAAAGTTGTATACCAGGGGGTACCCCAGGAGGGCAAGCATATAGACCATACCAGGAAGTATAAAGGCGTAGCCTTCTATATTCCTTTTTACCAATAAACTTGCCCTCTTCATGGGACCTCCTTTGCGGGCTTTGCGTGTTACTGTGCCACCGGTGTCTTTGCCAGAATCGGGGCAATGGCGGCGGCACCTTCGGTCATGGAATCCCTAGCGGATTTCTGCCCAAGAACGGCGGCCTGGCCGGAGGTATAGATCACCTTGGAAATAGTGGGCCATTCGGGATGAGGTCCCCGGGCCACAGCGTACTGCATTCCCTCGGTGAATACGGAAAGGTACTTGTCTTTGGTCCAGATATCCCGAAGCTGGGCCGAATCACTGCGAACGGGGAGTTTCCCGGTCTGCTCGGCCCAATAGGCGACGCTCTCCGCGGTGGAGATCATTTCAAGGAATTCTACCGCCAGGGCCTTATTTTTTACCGTGGAGCAAATGCCGAAATTCTCACCGCCGATGACAGATGCGTATTGCTTGTCCTTAGGAAGAAGGGTGTATTCAACCTCGAAATCCTTGATGTCCGGTACGTTCTGTGCAACATGCCAAGTACCGGATTCCACCATGGCTGCTTTGCCGGCGGCAAATGCGTTGAAGGCGTCTCCCTGGGTCCAGTTGACCACTTCCTTGCTCATGTATCCTTTCTGCGTCAGATTGGCGATAAATTCAATACCCCGGATCGCTTCGGGGGAGCCAAGGTTGGCCACCGAACCGCCGGCGGCGTAGATCCAGGGGATAAGCTGGAAGGTACCTTCCTCATTGGGGATCACGCTCATAGCGAACCCATAGATCTGCTGGGCCGGGTTGGTAAGTTTTGCACAGGCCGCTTCCAGTTCTTCCCAGGTAGTAGGCTTCTCCAGCCCTGCAGCTTTAAGCATATCCATGTTACAGGCAAGGGCGAGACAGTTGGTATTGTTGGGGAGGCCGTAAATTCTACCATCGGGATCCTTGGTACTGCTCAAGGGACCGGGGTAGAATTTATCAAGCTGGCCCCAGGCAGTAAGTTCATCGGTAATGTCAGCGAATACCCCCAGGGAAACATATGAGGACATATCCGGGGAGTCCACCATACCGATGTCGGGAAGTTGGCCGGAAACGGCGCCTACCGTATATTGGTTCATCAGTTCTTCCCGGGACACAAAGGTGATGTCCACGGTCACCTCCGGATGGATCTTTTTGAAATCATCGGCGAATTTCTTGAGGCCGGCGGCTTCCTGATCTGAAGCGAAATAATGCCATAAAGAAAGGGTAAGCGGCTCACCCGCCGTTGTACCGCTCTCCGCCTTTTTACTGCACCCGGCGAATAACGCCAGGGCCATGATTAGCACCGCCCCCACAAGGACGAACCTTACTGTTTTTTTATTCATTTGTATCCTCCTGATAATAATATGATGTTCGTATATCATGTTTAACGTATATCATAGTTTTTGTATCATGTCAACAAAAAAAATCAAAATTCTTCTTGTCCTCTTTTCGTAATTGTAGTATAAGTCATTAATGCGTATCACCCAGAAGGATATCGCCAAAAAACTTGGTATTTCTCTTATCACCGTAAGCCGGGCCTTTAACAATTCAGGCTATGTTTCCCCGGAACTAAAAAAGCGTATTTTTGACTATGCTAAAAAACAATCCTATGTGCCCCTCCGGGCATCTCAGATCCTTGTTAGAAACAAGACCAGGCGTATCGCGGTTTTTACCTCTACCTTTCCGTCTTTTGTGTGGGATGACATTGAACGGGGGGTCCGGAGCGCTGCCGAGTACATCGGACCCCTTAACTACGAGGTTCGTTTTTTCAGGATTCCCGATTTTGATACGGAATATTATCTAAAGACGCTCAAACAGGAAATCCGGAACGGCCTTGACGCCGCGGCTTTCCTCTGTATGCGTATGTTCCGGATGAAAGAAATCGTGACCCTGGCCGAGAAAGCCGGTATACCATACATTTTTTACAATGTGGACGATCCTGAAACAAACCGGATCTGTTATATCGGAACGGATTATTCCGCCGGGGGCCGGCTTGCGGCGAATCTTATCGGGAAATCCCTCGGCCTCAAAGGTACCGGAAAGGTTCTGGTAATAGGAATAAACGAGGATATAGATCGCATGACCGACGGTCCCGATATTAACGCTAAGCGGATCGGGGGTTTTCTTGAGGTACTTAACGGCCGTTACCCTTTTATTTCAAGTCAGGTAGAATACATCAACCTGAAAGCAAAAACGGGGGCCGACGCGCAGAGTAAACAGTTCCTTAAAGACAACGAAGGCAGGGTGGACGCGGTTTATTTTGTACCTGCCTATACCGGCGGTTTTCTCGACGGTCTTGCGGCATACGATTACCGCCGGACGATCACCCTGCTTCACGATGTAAATGACCGGGCTCTACATTGCCTTGAAAACGGCCTGGTGACGGCCCTGGTGTTTCAGGACTTGATACTCCAGGGTTATACCGCGGTACGGACCCTGGAAAATATCCTGGAATCAAAGATCAGGGAACGGCAGCGGGATATAGAAATAGTCCATACCCTTATTTTCAAGGAAAATATTAATTACCTTACAAACCATTATCTTTTGAGCCAGCTTCAAGATTCGGTTAATTTTGAGAAAGATCTTGGAAAAAGCGGTTGTATCCCCAATTAAGCCGGCTGCCCTAAATTTAGAAAAAAGCGGGGTTTTCACCATTTTTCTATCGCTAATTTAAAAAACAATCCATATTTTGAGATAGCTATGGTTTCAAGAGGAATAAACGGTTAAACCGCCGATTATTTGCCCGGTTCACGGCGCTAAACGGAACGCATAGCGTCAAAGGCCCCGCTTTTCCCTTGTTCAAGGCAGGCTGGGACGGTTTCAGAGAAGTGTCCGGAATACGCCCGGAAGAAATTACCGTACCGGACGGGGATACCTGAATAAAAATAAATACTTTTACCCTGCCCATTATCCTATTGACCTTTTACTTATAGTACTTCATAATTATAAGACTTTCCGGGTTTCCTATCTTTATTATGGGGAAACAGGAGTATTTTAATGTAAAGGAGACTCTGAAGTGCCCTGCGGAAGAAAACGCAAACTGAGAAAAATTGCAACCCACAAACGAAAGAAAAAACTTAGAAAAAACCGGCATAAGAATAAATAGTACGTCCAAGAGGGGCTATTTAATGATAAATTTGAAAGCGGCTCAAGTATTTTCTATTCCCATAGATAAGGCGTTTACGGAATTTGATGTTTTGTAAACGCCCTATGTTATATTTTTATTATGTATGAAGGTATGTACCTTTTATCCACAATTCACGAGCCGCAGGATCTTTTACGGTTAAATTATAGCGAATTGAATCGTCTTGCCTTTGAATTGAGGGACAAAATAATGACTACCGTAAGCCGTAATGGGGGGCATTTGGCCTCTAATTTGGGGGTAGTGGAACTCGCCATTGCTTTGCACCGGGTATATGATTCTCCCCGGGATAAAATAGTCTGGGATGTGGGGCATCAGTGTTATGCCCATAAGTTGTTAACCGGCCGTTTTGAAGCCTTTTCTTCCCTCCGAAAAGCCGGAGGGCTTTCAGGTTTTCCTAAGACCGGAGAAAGCCCCCACGATGTCTTTGGTACGGGACATGCCTCAACTTCCATTTCCGCGGCACTGGGGCTCCTCGCCGGAGAACGGCTCCTGGGGGGAACGGGCCGGGCGGTAGCGGTAATCGGTGACGGGGCCCTCACCGGCGGACTCGCTTATGAAGCCCTCTCCCATGCGGGACAGTTGGCTTTGCCCCTGGTGGTTATTCTCAATGATAACAAGATGAGTATCAGCCCCAATGTGGGAGGACTTTCCAAATATTTAAGCCGCCTGAGTATGAAGGCCCGGTACCAGAGTTTTCGCCGTAAATTTGATTCCCTGGTTAAAAAACTGCCCCTTATCGGTGAAGGGGTATACGGCGGTATAGTCCGGATCAAGCGGGCGGTTAAAGCCATTTTTTATACCGATAATTTTTTCGTGGATCTGGGTTTTGAGTATGTGGGCCCCATTGAGGGACACCATATTCAACAATTGGAGCAGGTTCTTAAGGATGTCCGGAAGTTGGATCGTCCCGTGGTGGTCCATGTAATTACCCGGAAAGGGAAGGGCTATGGTTTAGCCGAAGAAGATCCCGGAAGTTACCATGGGGTTTCGTCCTTTTCGGTGGAGGGTGGGGTTCCGGTATTTCGGAAAGGTACCACCTTTACCGATGTTTTTAGCCGGCTTATTCTTGAAGCGGGCCGGAAAGATCCCCGGGTGGTAGCCATTACCGCAGCCATGGAAAAAGGAACCGGCCTGTCCGCATTTAAGGGGGAATTTCCCCACCGTTTTTTTGATGTAGGTATCACCGAGGAACATGCCGTTACCTTTGCCGCGGGACTTGCCGCTCAGGGCTTACGGCCCGTGGTAGCCGTATATTCAACCTTTATACAGCGGGCGGTAGATCAGGTTATCCATGACACGGCCTTGCAGAAACTCCCGGTAACTCTGGTCCTGGATCATTCCGGCTTTGTCAGCGATGACGGAGAAACCCATCAGGGACTGTTTGATATCGCCCTTTTCCGTCCGGTTCCCTATCTGACTGTTTTGGCCCCGGCGGGGGAGGCTGAACTTGGCCTCATGTTGAATTGGTCTTTAACTGTTGGAGCTGGGCCTACGGTGCTCCGTTATCCTAAGGGGCTTTGCCCCCCGGGGTGTGATGGTTTTTTCCTTCCCCTGGAGTGGGGGCGGGGGGTATTTATCCGGCGGCAAGACGCTTCCCTCTGTCTTGCTTTTACCGGCAGCCTCTATACCCAGGTTTTGGATGCTGCGGAAATCCTTGACGCCCAGGGAATTTCGGCGGATCTTTACAATCTGCGTTTTCTAAAACCCATAGACGAGGCTTATTTTGTAAATGTTCTCAACCGGTATGACCTGTTCATTGTTATTGAAGAGGGGGTAGGCTTGGGTGGTTTTGGTGAATATGCCGCTGCCTTGGGACAACGGGAAAATTGTATCCCCCGAATCCTGACCCTTGGGGCGCAGGACAGGTTCATGTCCCAGGGAAACCGGGAAGAACTGCTTCAAAGGAACGGTTTGAACGGAAAGGGAATAGCCCTTTTTGCCGCGGGGGAATATGCAAAGATTCCCGGGGTTCTTTTGTCACAGACGGCGGTACCATGAAAAAGAACATAGTTTTCTCCGGTGTATGGGGATGGTGAAAAGTGGAGTGGTTTCAGCGGCTTACCGCGTTTTATAATCTGATTCGTCCCGTCATTGATATTGCCCTGCTCGCTTTTTTATTATATAAAGTCTACGATCTTTTAGTGAAAACCCAGGCCATACAGTTGGTAAAGGGAGCGGGACTCCTTGCCCTGGTGTATGGTATCGCTTTTTTATTTAACCTGAATACCCTGCAATGGATCTTGAATATCCTGGGGCCTGGCCTCCTTATCGCTATTGCCATTGTTTTTCAGCCGGAATTACGAAAAATCATGCTCCGCATCGGACGGGGGGAGCTTTTTCGCTTGGATAGTAAACCCAGACTCGGTCAATTGGAAGCGGTGATAACCTCCGCGGAGATCTTGTCCCAACAGCGAAGGGGCGCCCTGATAGTGTTTCCCCGCCGGATCAGTATTAAAAATATCATTGATACCGGTACCAAAATGAACGCGGAAATTTCCTCCAGCCTTATTGTTACGGTATTTGAATTTGACGGCCCCCTCCATGACGGGGCCATGATTATCCAAAACGGGCGGATCGCCGCGGCAGGTTGTTTTTTGCCGCTTTCGGAGCAGCAGGATATCCGGAAGAGTTTTGGAACCAGACACCGGGCGGCCTTGGGAATGTCCGAAGAATCCGATGCGGTTATCCTGGTGGTTTCCGAAGAAACCGGCGCTATTTCCCTGGCCATTGATACAAAATTATATTACGACCTTTCACCCATTGAAGCCCAGCGGAAATTAAGGGAATTCCTCGATCAAGGGGTATGGGGGAGAGCAGCGGAATCGGCGGATCCTGAGCCTGATACCCTGGATGATAGAAAGGATGTTTTCGTTGAACAGTAGAAAACTAATCGCCCAGGCGGTTACTAATTGGCCGGCCAAAGTTCTTTCGGTGGCTGTGGCCATTGTATTGTTTATTTTTCACCGAATGAGCATCCTGGAAGAACGTTTTTTTTCGGTTCCCTTGATTATCGAAACCGATGCCGAGATGATTCCTGCCAGTTCTTATCCCCGGACGGTCCGGGTAACCCTCCGGGGAGACGCAAACAGCATATTTCCTATAGCGGAAGAAGATATTGAAGCTTATCTGGATCTTTATAAATATACCGAGACAGGAACCTACCGGACGCCGGTGGAAATCCGTAAAAAAGGAACCGCCCTGGGGGTGGATCCCCTGGAAATAGGGGTGGATCCCCTGGAAATTTCCCTGGAATTGGACCGTAAAATCAGCAAATACGTGTCCCTTATCCCAAGGTATCAGGGATATGTAGAAAGCGGTTATGAATTGGTCAGTTATACCCTGGAACCCACCCGGGCGTTGATAGAAGGTCCCGAAAAACGCTTGGCCGGTATTTCGGAACTTGTCACGGAGCATGTGGAATTGAGCGGCCGGAACGCAGATTTTTCCCTCGCCGTCCATATTTTAAACCCGGATCCCCTGATCGTGATTCGGGGGAACGGATCAGCGGAATTCCGGGCTTTTATCCGGGCGGCTATTATGATCCGGACTCTGGATGAACTATCCATTGAGATTATTGGTTTAGATGATTCTTTAACGGCGGAATCGGAGCCCCTTCTGGGTAGTATCCGTCTTGAGGGGGCGCAGAAGGAGCTTGAGAACTATACCCCAGAGGAAACCATTCTGACCCTGGATTGTTCTGAAATTACCGAGGAGGGTGAATATACCATACCGGTGCAGGTAAATGTACCGTCCCAGTTTACCGTTACCCGGAATGAACCCAAGGAAGTACAGGTTTTTATTTACAATAAATTCGAACCATAGGATGTCCGAATATGATTATCGGTATTGGAATTGACGTGATCCACGTGCGCCGGATGGAACGCTGGAGAACTATCCCCGGTTTACTGGACCGGTATTTTCACCCCACGGAGCTTTCTACGGCCCTGTCCAGGGGCGGGGGAGCGGTGCTTTCCCTGGCTGCCCGTTTTGCCGCCAAAGAAGCTTTTGGCAAGGCATTGGGCACGGGCTTGGCCGGGATAGTTCTTAAAGACATTATGGTGGTAAATCACCACAACGGCCGGCCGGAGATTGAAGTTTTTGGAACCGCCTGGAAGGCATTACGGCACAGCGGGGCGGATAGGGTTCATATTTCTCTGACCCATGAAAAGGATAATGCCATAGCTATGGTGGTCCTTGAGGGCTATGAATCGGGGGACGGCCATGAATGAGGAACGGGAGTTAAAAATATCCTTCCAGTCAAAAGAAGAGTATGTCTGCCCTGTCTGCGAAACTAATTTTCATCGGGAAGAACTCTTGTCTGGATCGGGCAGGCTTATCGCCGGGGCCATTACCGACGAGCTCCACCGGCTTTATGAACCCTCGGCGAAATATGGTATTATCTATCCCCTGGCCTATCAGGCAACGGTTTGCCCTGAATGTTGGTTTGCATCCATAGATAAGGATTTTGTGAACCTGCCCCCGGAAGTCAACAAAAAGATAGGAGCGGACAGGGACAGACGGATCGCCGAGGTGAAACGGCTCTTTTCTCATGTGGATTTTTATGCCCCCCGGGGATTAATCGAAGGAACCGTTTCCCAGTATCTGGCTCTCCGGTGTTATGGTTTTTATCCTAAAGAATTTTCCCCTACCATCAAACAGGGTATTGCCGCCCTCCGGACGGGATGGCTCTTTGATGAAATAGATAAAAAAAATCCGGGACAGCATTACGACTGGCTTTCCCTGCTTTTCAAGAAAAAAGCCCAATTTTTATATTACGAAGCGATTCAAAAGGAGCAGAACGGTAAGGAAAGTCTTTCGGGCATTTCCTTTTTTGGTCCCGATACGGATAAAAATTATGCCTATGAAGGGGTTCTCTACCTTTCCGCCCTGCTTCAATTAAAATACGGCCCCCGGGAAGACCTTGTCCAGCGGGTTGCTTCTCTGGGGGAGGCAAAACGAACCATCGCTAAAATTTTCGGCCTGGGAAAATCCTCCAAAAGCAAACCCGGTCCGCTTTTGGAACATGCCCGAAACCTCTACGAAAGCATCAATAAAGAACTAAACGAAACCGATGAGTGATACCGGTACTGTCCAACGAAACATCCGGCTCCTCATTGCTTATGACGGTACTGATTTTTCCGGATGGCAGCGTCAGGGCCGGAGAAAATCGGCGGCGGAACAAAACCGGACGGTTCAGGGAACCATCGAGGGCGCCTTGGCAAAGCTGCACAAAAAAGACACCGCCCTCGTTGGTTCGGGAAGGACCGATGCGGGGGTCCACGCCGTGGGGCAGGGGGCCAATTTTTTTACTTCCCTTCGGGGGATGGAGGCGCAACGGTTTGTTCCCGCCCTCAATAGCCTGCTTCCCCGGGATATACGGATCCTGGAAGCCCGGGAAACCCTGGAGGATTTTCATGCCCGTTTTGATACCCGATCTCGAACCTACCGGTACCACCTCATCTGCGGCCGTCCCGCCCTTCCCCATGAACTCCGGTACGGTCTTCAGCTCCGGCGCCGTCCCCGGCTGGATCTCCTCAATGACTATGCCCGGCTGCTCCATGGGGAAATAGACTGTTCTCTTTTTGCCTCTCCCCAAGACTCCAGTCTTTCCCGGCTTCGGTATGTTTTTGGGGCCTTTTTTTTTGTTCAACAGGATACGCTGATATTTGAAATTCGGGCCAACGCTTTTTTGTGGAAAATGGTCCGTTCCATAGTAGGAACCCTGCTCCATTATGAGGAAAAAAAGCTGTCCCCCGGAGAATTTAAAAAAATTCTTGATTCAGGGGAGAGAAAACTCGCCGGTCCTACGGTTCCTCCCCAGGGGTTATTCCTCTGGAAAATAGAATACCACCGGGGCGAATAACGAGGCAGTCAGCATTTTCTAAATCGTGCTACATACATCGGCCCCATACCTCCCGCAAGATCCGGTAATAGGATCCTTCCGAATTGGGTTTTTTCTCCTTCATCAAAATCCACTTCATCCGGTGTAAGCCCCTCTCCGTACTTTTTCAATAACCGGGATACCACGCCGTCGTTTTCTTCAGGAGAAAGGGCACAGGTGGCATATACCAGGGAACCGCCTCTTTGCAGTAACAAAAAAGAAGCGGAAAGAAGGGCCCATTGCCGTTTGGCAAGAAACCGGGGTCTCGCCGGGGTCCATTTTTCCAGAGCTTTTTTATTTTGAATCACATGCCGTTCGCTGGAACAGGGGGCATCCAGCAGGATCCCCCCAAAACGGCCCCATTCACCTCTTTTTCTTCCCTGGGCAGCGGCGTCAAACCCTGAGACAGTCACCCGGCAACGTTGTTCGGCATCCAGATGCTCATCCAAAACCTTTACCAGGCGCCTCCGCCTTTCATTTGAAAGTTCATTGGATAAAAGCCGCAGATTCGGGCCCATTACCGAGGCGATTACCAGGCTTTTTCCCCCGGGGGCGGCACAGGCATCCAGGATGATGCCCCCCGCAGGAAGACGGAGGGACCGGGCAGCCAGTATCGAAGCCCTATCCAGCATATAGGGGGCGCGAAGCCCTTCGGTATAAGCGGTGGCCGCAGCCGGTTCCAGAAGGCTTGTTCGTAACCCTTCCCAGCGGGAACCGTAAATGTCCCGGTAATAGGCATCAAATGCAGTATACATCCTAAATATCCAGGATCGTGAGGAGCCCTAAGGCCCCCCCCAGATGGAGAAGTTCTCCTAATTCCACGGCCGCTCCCAGGGCATCCCCGGAGTATCCCCCCAGGTGTTTTTGGTATTGCCGGGCAATGATCC
>JAITBE010000130.1 GCA_031283755.1 Spirochaetaceae bacterium | reverse complement strand
TTACATATGCCTTTAATTTACCCTCACCGGCCACTTTACGGACCCTAATGTCGGTTATCTCCATGGCGCTTCTCCTTTTTTTCGGTCCAGGTTAACATAATATTATTGTAATACCGCATTGCCCGAACGCGCAAGGGGAAAGGTTACTCTGACAAAATTCCATTCCCCTCCGAGGACTTGTACCGCCCGATCCGCCGCTCCTCCGTTAGTAAAAATTCCAAAACAGGTAGATCCTGACCCGGATAAGCCCGTAAATTCCGCGCCCAGGGCCTTAAGGCTCAAAATTATGCTCCGATAAGCTTCCGCCTTCTCACCGGGCCCCCTCTCCAAAAAAAGAGGTAAAAAATCATTCCCATAGGGCCATAAAACAGGAGGCCCGGAAAGGGCCTTTGCCAAGGTCCCCGGCTCAGGTTCCTCCGGCGCCGGCCATCCCCTCCCCCGCTCCAGGTCCAGAAGACGGAAAGCTTCGGCGGTGTCCTGGGGAAACCCCGGATTAACCAGAACCACCCGGATATTTTCCGGGGGGTCCAACGGGGCAAGCTCCTCTCCCCGGCCATGAACCAGGGCCGCCCCGGGGGAAAGAAAAAAGGGCACATCGCTGCCCAGGGCCTCCGCCAGGGTTCTCAGCGCTGCCTGGGACAGGCCGGTCCCCGCCAACTGATCTAAGGCCAAAAGAACCGCCGCCGCGTCCGAGGAACCGCCCCCCAATCCCGCACCCAGGGGGATCCGCTTATCCAGCTCGATCCGCAGGGCCCGGTCAAACCCGGTTTTTGCCCTAAAAAGGACGGCGGCCCGGTATACCAGGTCCTGCTCCGGGGGAAAAGGCAGCTCCCCCTGGGGGAGCAGACAATTCCTGAACAATTCACAAGTCCCCGGACCCTTGGCAGCATCGAGCCGCAGGGTATCCCCCCAGTCCAGGGCCAAAAAAATACTTTCCAGGGCATGATACCCGTCGGCCCGAAGGCCTTTCACCCGGAGGTGCAGGTTGATCTTGCCGGGGGCTTCCCGCCTTACCTGCCGGTTTTCCTTGGTCTTTTCCATCGAATTTACCGGTCCCGGTTTACCGCCGCGTTAGATAGGCGCTGTCCCTAAGCCGGCCGCTTTTGGGCAAACCCCATATTGGGAGTATATCAAAAAAAAGAAAATCCTGTAAAGGGCTCGCAGTACCTCATCCAGGGCAAAAGCATTTACTTTTTGATCGTTAAAATTTCCTTGAATTCACCGGAATTTCCAAGAAAAACTAACCACGAAGGACACGAAGGACACGAAGGACACGAAGGACACGAAGGACACGAAGGACACGAAGGACACGAAGGACACAAAGGACACAAAGGACACAAAGGACACAAAGGACACAAAGGATGTATGAAGCAACACGTTATTCCTTCCTTCTGCGCCTTTGTGCGCCTTTGTGGTTAAAAATTCTTCAATGTTTTGGCAAATTTCAGCCTCTGAAAAGTAAATGCAGTGGCCCTGGTGCCTCATCGAAAATGTTACCGAAAGAGGCCATGCCTCAAATTGAAAATGTTACCCAAATGGCATAAGCTGTAAAGCCATAGGTTTCACAACCCTGGCTCCCGGGTTCCGCAGGCGAATTCTACAGGTTAGCTCACGGGAAGGGGAATTTTCGCTCCCCAATGGGTCTTCGCGGGTACGGGACAAAAAAGATACCGGAAAATTAAAAAAAAATGCTTAATTACGCAGAAAGTAGTTGACAGATACTGAAACTCTCCCTTATGTTTCAAGAGAAATAATCTTAATATGGAGAAAACGATGGTTCCGGATGAGACCATGAATACCAGGCGGATCCCCGCAGATGATTTAGGTTTGTCATACGAACTCGCCATGATTCCCCTGTCGGACGAGTACCATGACAAGATGCCCCTTCCTTTTTTTATCTTCGATGACGAAGATGAAGATGAGGATGACCTTGACGAAGAAGATGATTTTGACGACATGGATGACGGGTTTGATGACGACTTCGAGGACGATGATTTTGATGACGACGACGATGATTACGACGAAGACGACGATGAGTATGACTATGAAGAGGATGTAGATTACGACGAATTTGAGGAATAGCGTCGGTCATTGTTAGTAAGCGGGTCCCGGGGAAGACATTTTTTAAACGTATAGTATCTCAGCGGCACTCCAAAGTCGTTCCAACTCGTAAAAAGTACGGGAATTTGCTGTCATAAGATGGATAACGATATTTCCCATATCTATCAGGTTCCACTCGTCATCAAGGGACCGTTTACGGGAACCCCGGCGGATATCCAGTCCGTGCTGATGGGCAAATTCCCGGATATACCGCTCCAGCCCCTGGAGATGGGTATGGGAGGAAACCGTGGCGATGAGAAAAAAATCCGTCCAAATATGGAGGGATCGGAGGTCCATGAATACCACATCCCCGCCCTTGTGCTCCCGGAGAAGCTCCCCCAAGGCCAGGGCGGCGGCTTTATTGTCCATCGGTAACGTATCGTCCATTAAAATCCCTTCCCAATACCAGGGTAAAATCAGATTTATATTCAAAATTTTGTAAATTCATATCCGGCTCTATTTCCAATTCATTAAGGTCCAGGGATTCGTACTGAATGTTTTGACACCGTATCACTTCCGCAAAGGTTTTGACGATATCTTCATACCCGGAACGGTCGATAATTTCCGTTGCTTCATAATCATTACGATCGGCGTTCCCGATGGAAATAACATCGTATCCAAACCCCCGAAGGAGTTCGGCGGTCCTTCCCGCAAGACCGGCGGTAGCGGTTCCATTGAGGACCTCCACGGTAAAGATCCGTTCGCTGACGGCCCCTTCCACCTGGCGGGTAAGGGAACCCAGGGCCTGGCGCACGATTTCTTTAATGAGATTGCCGTCATAAGAAGGGAACAGCAGGGTTTGTCCCGAGACAACCCGGCTAATCCCCCCAATGGAATGGATCCCTACCCGGTCAATATCAATTCCGGCATATTCATCAAAAAGCCGGACCCGGGTATGCTGGTTCATGTTGGCCTTTATAAAAGATTGACATAAACGGACCACCCGGGGGCTTTTGAGGATTTCATTTTTTTCCCCAAGGCTTTTAATTAAGCCAAGAAAAAACCGCTGTCTGCGGAATTGGGTTAATTCAGGATCCTCCTCGGGGAGTTCATAGGTGATGTAGGCTTGGGCCTTATCCCCGTCAAGCCGGATAACCCCCGAAGGAAAGAGGATCGGGGATTCATCGTAAATTTCTACCGCCGTGGGGATAAATATTTCCACCCCTTCGATCAAATCCACGATTTTACCCAGGTTCTCCATGGTAAAAATTACGAAATTATTGACTTCTATCCCCAAAAGACTTCCGATTTCCCCCTCAAAGGCGGAAATTCTTTGGGGATCATAGAGGGTATCTATCCGGTCCACCCGGTTTATACGCGGAATAATAAGCCCTACCTCTCCGGGGATATCAAAAACCGTGGCCCGTTTGGTAGAGGGATAATAAAAAAGCACATAAGAACAGAGGGGTTTTCCGTCCTTTTCTATGATAAAAAGGGTGTTGATAACCCGATCCTGGGAAAGGGCATCTTCTATGGGGTCAGACCGTAAGCTGCGGAAAACAAAAAAAACGCCTCCCCCCAGGAGTACGACAATGATAATCAAGAGCAGAAGACTCGCATCGGTCCTGACCCTTTTCATCATATCCCCCTTTTATGGATCGCCGCCAACAACCGTTTGGTACTCTCCGATATATCCACATTCCGGGAGGAGAGGTAAACCACGGTTTCGTCCACCACCGCGGTGAATAACGTTTCCAAGTCATGGTAACGATTTAGTTCCCGGAGCCGGGGATCCACCTCCTGCCGGGAAGGCTCGATTTTATCGGCAATAAAAACCGCCTTCGCCAGGGGACCCATGGACATATCTCCGGTGGTATGGAACCGTACCGCCTCCAGGATACTCTCATTATGTACGCCAAACCGGTCCTTGAGCAAGACCGCGGCGGCCCGGGCGTGGAGAAGGGAAACTTTTTTGTATTCCATTGGGGAGATACCCTGACCGTCACTACCGGCAAGGCGGATCAAAACATCCTCCGGGAGAGGTTTGGCCATATCATGGGCTATCCCCGCCAGGTAACCCGCGGCGGCGTCCAGACGGAACCGGAGGCAGATATCATAGGCGAGGAGGGCGGTATTCCGGGAATGGAGAAAGCGCCCCGAAGCCAGCGCCGAACGGACCGCGGTTTCTATCCCCCCGATAAGTTCCCAGGAAACGTTTTGGGAACCGCCCCCCTCTCCGCCGGAAAGGGCCTGTTCGGGGGTCAGGGGAGCGGCCGCGGGCTTCACCCCGTAGAGGCCCCGGTCCTCAATGAGCAGCCGGGTTCCCGGGGGCACCAGATATCGCCAGCTTTCCCCCTGCCGGATCCGATCCCGGACCATCCCTGAGGAGAGGTCCATGATGTCGTTTTGGAGCCGCCGGTGGGGAAAGGGAAAGGGGAGTTCCCCGGAACTTATCCGGTGGGCGATAATGATATCCGCCCGTTCCGCGATTTCCCGGGCCTCTCTCCATTTGGGGAAGTCCCGGGCCAGATCATCCCCCAGGATCAGGGCGGGTTTCCCCTGGGGCAGATAGCGTTTTTCAATATCCCCCAGGGTGTCGATGGTATAGGACACTCCCTGCCGGCGAATTTCACAGTCATCCGCGGTGAGCCGGGGATCGGCGGTAATGGCGGCGGTCAGCATATCCAGCCGGTCCTCGGGCGAGGTAATCGGGGCGCCGGGTTTAAAAGGAGATTGAAAGGTGGGGATCATGATGACCCGGTCATATCCAAAAGCGGAAATGACTCCGTCGGCGAGGAAAAGATGCCCCAGATGAACCGGGTTAAAACTACCCCCCAAAATCGCTACCTTCACCGGTAAGGAACCTCCCCTGGCTCAAAAAAATAGCTTCCCCCCCGCAGAACCTCCCCCGCGCGAGGGGGCGCCGGGGTATTAGAACCCATCCGAATACGCCTCCGCGGGGCTCATCGCTTCTTCCCGGAGGGAATCCGCCAGCCGGCCAAAAATCCGGGCCAGATCCGGGATTCCATCCCCGGAAAAAACCGAAATCCCCAGGACCTGTTCCCCAGGGTATTGGGCCTTGAGAGTTTCCAGTCTTTCCTTGGTACCGGGCAGGTCTGTTTTGGTTCCCAGGATCACCCGGGGCTTTTTGACTAGTTCAGGAGAAAAGGCTTCCAGTTCCTTGTACAAAATATCACCGGCCCCACGCCAATTATCCGCGGAAAGGTCAATAAGAAAAGCCAGGGCCGCGGTGCGGGAGATATGTTTGAGGAAACGGATCCCCAAGCCCAAACCGCCGGAAGCCCCCTCAATAAGCCCCGGAATATCGGCGATAATGATGTCCCGGTCATCCAGGGTCAGAACCCCCAGGTTGGGTATTTTGGTGGTAAAAGGATAGGGAGCAATCTTGGGGCGGGCATTGGTAAAACGGTCCAGGAGAGAAGATTTGCCCGCATTGGGAAAGCCTACAAGGCCGATATCCGCTAAAATTCGCAGTTCCACCCGGAGCCGCCGCATTTCCCCCCGTTTTCCCGGCAGGGCTTTCCGGGGGGCCTGGTTTACCGATGACTTAAAGTGGACATTACCCCAGCCGCCGTTCCCCCCCCGGAGGAACACAAAGGAAGTCCCATCCCGGCCGAAATCCCGGATGATTTCCCCGGTATCGGCGTCCCTTAACATTGTTCCGGGGGGAACGGGAATAATCACATCGACCCCGTTCCGGCCGTAACGCTGGGAACCCTCCCCGTCCCGGCCGTTTTGTGCCTTGAAGAAATGTTTATACCGCAAATGGGCCAGGGTTCTGAGGTTGCGGCGGACTTCAAAAATCACGTCCCCCCCCCGGCCGCCGTCGCCCCCCGAGGGACCGCCCAGGGGAACATATTTTTCCCGCCGGAAACTGACACAACCATTTCCGCCGGAACCTGAGGAAACTTCGATAAGGGCTTCATCAGCAAATTTTTCCACCGTTTTACCGGGGGCCTCTTTCAAAACCGGAATTCGGCAAAAAGGCCGTCAAAAACAAACTATCCGCCAGGATAAATAACCGTCCTCAACAAGGTCCGGCCAAACCGGCAAAGACCTATTCCGCCGCGACGGGAATAACCCCGGCCAATTTTCGACCCCGGCGGCGGGAAAAAGCAACCCTTCCGTCTACCTTGGCAAAGAGGGTATAATCCCCTCCGCAGCCCACGTTCAGCCCCGGATGTATCTTGGTACCCCGCTGCCGGACAATAATGGTTCCCGCCTTTATCAGCGTATCCCCCGATACCTTAATCCCCAAGTATTGGGGATTTGAATCCCTGCCGTTTTTCGCGCCGCTGCCGCCTCTTTTCCGGGCCATATTAATTCCTCCGCTCCTTGTGAATATTCATAATACAATAACCGGGATACGCCTCCGAGACCGAAACCAGGCCTTCCGTTAAAAAAGCCCCGGCGGCGGCAAGGAAATCCCTGCCCTTACCGGTATAATCCGTTTCCATCCCAAAGCGGCCCCGTTCCGGAACACCCGCCGGGACCCGGACGATAATTCCTTCCCTGCCCGTAAGGGTCTTCAGGGCGGTTTTCGTCAGGATCGACACGGCGGCGCAGACAATATCGGAACCTTTCGGTCCCGCCCCGGCGTGGCCGGTAACTTTACAGGATTTGAGGAGCCCCTCAACATCCAAAACCACGTCGATGGTTATCATCCTTGCCCCGGTTTAAATTCCCTTCCTATCCGCCGGCAAAAGCGGCCGCCCTTAAACCCCGGTGATATCCTCGATCTTAATGATCGAATACCCCTGACGGTGCCCCTGTTTACGCCGGTAATCCTTTTTAGGTTTGTACTTAAAAACAATGATCTTCCGTTCCTTACCGTGGCGTTCCACCA
This sequence comes from Spirochaetaceae bacterium, assembly GCA_031283755.1. Lineage (GTDB taxonomy): Bacteria > Spirochaetota > Spirochaetia > Treponematales > Breznakiellaceae > JAIRMO01. The sequence goes on along the minus strand of JAITBE010000130.1, from coordinate 33,686 downwards.
CCGCCTGAACCTTGGCGCCCGCTATATAGGGCGCTCCCACGGATACCGTATCCCCCGAATGGAGGAGTACGGAATCTATGTCCAGTTCGGCGCCCGGCTCGGCACTTATCCTATCCACCTTTAACAGGGCGCCCTTTTCGGCTTTGTACTGCTTACCTTTAAATTCCATTAAAACATACATGGGAAAACATCCTTAAAAACCATAATAATATGAGCCGGTCTCAAAACTTGGCTGGTTTTGAACCTGTTTGGGGAAAAACAGCTACGCCCCAAATTAAGCCTATCTGTTTTTCCGCTTAATCCAAGGCTGTGTGACAAGCAAAACTTGTCTTTCAAAATCCGATGTTTTGGAACAGCCTGCTATTGTATCTTAGGGCAAAATATCCTGGTTCGTCAAGAGGAGAAATCGCCTGCTGATACCCGATAGCACACATACCCCCTCCGGCCGGCCTACATGGAAACCAGGAAGGGGATACAGATGAGGCTGAGGGCGTCCCGGAGCACCCGGAGTACCCCCCGGCAGAGGGCGAGGCGGGCGGCGGCCAGGTCCGCCGTTTCGGCGTTGAGGATGGGGCAGTCGTGGTAGAAACGGCTGAAGGTCTTGGAGAGCTCATAGAGATAGGCAGCGAGGAGGGAGGGGTCCATCCGGGCGGCGGCGGCGGCTATGAACTCGGGGTAAGCGGCCAGGGTCTTGAGGAGTTCCCATTCCGCGTCCCCCGCAAGGAGGTCCGGAATAACCGTACCCCGGGCAGCGGCGCTCCCCTCGTCTTTGCGGAGCAGAGACGAGATCCGGGCCCCCATGTACTGAAGGTACGGGCCGGTATTGCCGTTAAAAGCCAGGGATTCCTGGGGATCAAAAAGCATATCCTTGAGGGGGGATACCTGGAGCAGGTAGTAATGAAGGGCCCCCAGGGCTATTTTTTCCGCTGTTTCCCCGGAATCCCCCACGGCCGCCTCCCGGTCCTTATCACGGATCTCCTGTAAGGCCAGCGCTTTCAGGCTGTCCAGGAGATCGTCGGCGTCCACCACCGTACCTTCCCGGCTCTTCATTTTACCCTCGGGGAGGTTTACCATGCCGTAGGAGAGGTGGGAGAGGTTTTTCGCCCAATCAAACCCCAGCTTTTTTAATATGGTAAAAAGCACCTGAAAATGGTACTGCTGTTCCGAACCCACCACATAAATAAGCCGGTCAAAGGGCCAGTCCCGGTGGCGGTGGATGGCGGTTCCGAAGTCCTGGGTGATGTACAGGGATGTCCCGTCCTTGCGGAGGAGTACCTTTTTGTCGAGTTTTTCCGCGGTCAGGTCCACCCAGATCGAACCGTCCTCCTCCCGGTAAAAGATCCCCCGGTCCAGACCTTTGAGGACCTCCTCCCGGCCGGAAAGGTAGGTCCGGCTTTCGTAGTAGTACTGATCAAAGGAGACCCCGGTACGCTCATAGGTTTCTTTCATCCCCTTTACGGTCCATTCCCGCATCTTTTCCCAAAGGGCCACCGTTTCCCCGTCCCCCTGTTCCCATTGGCGGAGCATTTCCTGGGCCTGTTCCTCCGCCGCGGGATTCTCTTTACTCATGGCGTGGAATTTAACGTACCAGTCCCCCACAAAATGATCGCTTTTTATTCCCTCGGATTCGGGGGTTTTCCCCTCGCCGTATTCCCGGTAGGCCAGCATGGATTTACAGATATGTACCCCCCGGTCGTTGATGATGCAGACCTTGCGGACCTCGGCTCCACAGGCGGCGAGGATCCGGGAGATGCTTTCCCCCAGGACATCGTTCCTGAGGTGCCCCAGATGGAGGGGTTTATTGGTGTTGGGGCTGGAAAATTCCACCATAATCCGGGAACCCGCCAGGGTTCCCGGGCGGCCGAAGGCGGGGTCCTGAAGCTCTTCCATGATGGAAGCGGCGGCTTCCGCCCGGTTTAGCCGGACATTGACATAGGGGCCTTCGGCGGCAAAGGTCCCGGATCCCGGTTCACCCAGGTTGTCCGCCACAGCCTGAGCTATCTGGGGGGGGGCCTTCCGCAGCAGCTTGGCAAAGCCGAACATGGGGAATCCCAGATCCCCTAATTCCGGCTTGGGGGGAATTTCGGCGATCACCGCGGAGGGGCTGATATCCCCCTCAAGGCCCGCCTCCCGAAGCAGCTTATTTAAGGTCCCGGCGATCCGATTTTTCCACAGCTCTTTAAAGTCGTACATAACTATTCCCCTTTAAAAAAACACCAAAGTTTTTCAAAACCAACCGCGGCAATCCCAAAACTGAAGCCTGGGTATCACCTCGCCGGCATCCGCAAAAGACGCCGTTCCTAAACCGGGAGCTTAGGGCCGATGAGGGCGGCCATTCTGGTATAGTCCTTGCCTTCCCGTCTAAAGGAACCTAACCGTTCATCGGTAAAGGTACAGTCCTGGCAAACCGCGAGGTTCCGCACCCCGGCCCCGGCCAAAAGCCGGGCATTGGCGGCCCGGAGGTCCAGAAAGGGTTCCGCCGGGCTTGATCCGTTCCGGGGACGGCGGATCACCACCGGGCCCAAGGGATAGTCGCCGTCGGGCCCTCCGAATTCTTCCTCAAAGATCCGGGCCCGGCCTTCGTCCACCCGGTAACAACAGGCGCCGATACAGGGCCCCAGGACCACGGCCACCGCCGGGGGCCGGGTGTTCCAGCGCTCCTCCATGAGGGCCAGGGCCTTGAGGACTATCCCCGTCCCCTTCCAGCCTGAGTGGAGGATACCGAAGGCGCCGCTTTCGGTGTCAAAGAGATATACCGGAAGACAATCCGCCACGGTAACCGAAAGCCAAATATCCCGGTCCCGGCTTACCAAACCGTCGGCCCGGGGCCGGTCGTGGGGGCTGTACCGATCCAGGACCAGGACCTCCCGGGAATGAACCTGGGTTAACCGGTAAATCCGGGCGGGATCCAGGCCCAGGACTTCACAAAAATTCCCCCAGGGGGGTTCCCCCTCAGAATGTACTATATTATCCGCGGCTCGGGAAGAAATAAAACAGGAAATTTCCTCCCTCTGAAAACCCTCAAAGAAAAAAGAAAAATTCGCATGGGAACCGGAAAATGAGAGGCGAAAAGGGTAAATTCGCACGGTTATTTTCCTAATTCCAGGGCAATTATATCATTGAAAAATTTAAGGCTCTCTTGCAACTGAACCAGAAAATCGTTAAGGCTGGTTATAAAGACATTCCCCTTTCCCGTAAGTTGGGTCATATTCATCAGGACATTGGATTCACCGGCGGGGGTAGTTTTTACTATTCTCCCCAACATATTGATTATGCCTTCCAGGGCGGCCCCGGCATTTCTGACAATTCTAAAAACCTCCTGGTTGGCCTCGTCGGTGACGGAAAGGAGCTTATGGCGTCTTAATGACGAAACGGTTCTATCCGCCTGGGCAGCGGCAAACCGCTTCCCGAATTCCCCCACCGGAGAGACCTGCATTTCAAAATGTTTTATGATTTCCTCAAGTTTCATGAGTTCATTGTAACTTTCGGTAAAAACGGTCCGATCTTCCCTGCTATAAAAATTCCCGCCCAGCAGGATAGATTCGAGGAACTCATTGGCTTTTTCCACAAAAACCGATGAATAAAAGGTTAGGAGAAACGACAGGCAGAGGGTTCCCTTCACCGGAAAGCCCTGGGAATTGGTATCGGAAGCCACATGGTTCACCATTTTTAAGCTGGTCCGCTTAAAAAATTGAGTAATGGAATCTATCAGTTTCTGCCGGCCGGTGAAGTGGATATGCTGGGTAAACCGTTCTTCCGCATACCGTTTCCAATGATCCCGGTACACCAAAAACCAATCCTCCCCGCCACTGATATCCAGGGGACTTATGGTCATATCCCGGCTGGCACAGCGCAATATCTGGGTCAAGGGAACTTCCTGATTAAAGTCATGGATGATATCCAGGGATTTTTCCGCCTGGGCAAGAAGCCGGTCCGTTTCCACCGTGACATCCGCTTTTTTATCCTTCATCTGCCCCTGGAGGGTAAAAATAAAAAGGGATTCCAACAAAGCCATGGAAGGGGCATATTTTAAAGAAAACAACACATTCTGCAGGATGATTAACTGATCCTTTACCATACCGGCGGTACACACCGGGCCTTTGAACGCCTTATGGTCGGAAAAATTCAGGATGAGCCGGTCAAAAAGGAAGGTAGATAAGGCTTTAAGGCAATGTAAAGAACGGGTATCGGCGTACATAGTGTTTTTTTGCTGTTCAGTGATCAACCCCAGACTCTTTTCCATGTTATCCGCGGCCATTTGACGCAGTTCGGCCTCGGAAGCTTGGGGATTTTCGGCGGTAAGAATTTCAGGATCGGTCCCTTTATTGAGGCGGTTATGGATATCCTCCATCTCCAGAGAGCCCAGGAATGCATAAAAAGCCCCCTTATCCCGATTAATGCTTTGGTCCAGAACCTTGTAAAAAAAACGGGCGGCATCTTTGAGTTTAACCAATTTTTTATACAGCGCCGGCAGCAAAAAATCCTGTTGATAATCGTAAATTCCCGGGGCAGTTTCGTTTATCCGCTTGCCTATCAGGGCTATTCGACGATTCTCAAAGAACCGTATAGGGGAGGTCCCCTGAAAAAAACTCATAAATACAAAAAATAACCGGATATACCAGGGCAGCTGGCTGTACGCCGCCTGATGAATTTTCGTGGAAACAACATCATTTTGTTCTTCATAAAGAGCTTCTTGGGAAAAAGAAGAATAATGACTGAGTTTTTCAAGAAAAGTTTTCCGTTCAGCCGGGGTCAGCCTTGCAGCTAATTTACCAAAAACATAGGATTCATCCATAATAAAAACACGAGATAATATTTACCGAAACGGTTAATGCCTTACTCTACTCCTCGGCGGGAGAAAGGGAATTTTATCTTTTCTCCCCTATTCTAACATATCAATAGTATCCAAAAACTGCAAGACTTGCCGGAACTGGCGGATGGAATTACCAATAGCGCTTACAAAACCGGGAATTTTTGATGAAATCTGCATAAGATTCGCCAGGGCATCATAATTCCCATCGGACTCTTTGCGTATAAACCCATCCAGGATTTTTACCATTTCCTCAAGGGTCTGTTTGGCGGTGGTGATGATCCCTTCGGCTTCGATGAATGCCTCATTAATCGCCCGCTGAACCTTGCGGCGTCTTAATGGGCCGGGAGCCGATTCTGAATCCGACAAGAAATAGGGGGTTCCATACTTTCCTTCGGGGGACAGTTGGAATTCAAATTGCCGGATGACATCCTCAAGCTTCAAGATTTCGTTGTAAATTTCGGTGAACTGGGTCCGGCTTTCTACTCTATAAAACTCGCCTTCTATCATGATAACCCTTAGGACCTGATGGATATCCGGCATAAAAACATTTGAATAAAAAGTCATTAAGAAGGAAAGCGCCAAGCCCTGTGGGAGGGGAAAGCCGCCGGGATTGTACTGGGAAACCACATGATGTAAGGTTTTTAAAGCGCTTCCCTTAAGAAACTGATGGAGGGTATTTACCAGTTCTTTTTGCCGGTTTATCCGTTTATATTCGTTGAATTGGGTATCCACCTGCCGTTTCCAATACTCCCGGTAGGCCACGAACCAATCTTCACCGCCGCTTATTTCCTTGGGCAGCAGGCCCATGTCCCGGCTGATACAACGGAGTATCAAGGTGAGGGGTACCTCCCGGTTAAAATCCCTGATGATTCTCAGATCATTTTCCGCCATAGAAAGAAGGCGCCGCATCTCTATGGTAATATCCAAGGAGGGCTCCTCGCTATATTCCTGAAGGGTAAAAATAAAAAGAGATTCCAGTAGAGACATGGGGGGCACTTGCTTTAGAGAAAACAACACGTTCTGCAGGATCGTCATGGGAGCTTCCACTAATGAACCCTTACAAACAAGATCGCCCTGCGCCTGATTGACGGCAAAACTCAGGATAATCCGGTCAAATGAAAAGGTAGACAGGGCTTTGAGGTAATTTAACGACCGGACACTGGCATACATACGTTTTTTTTCATCTTCGGTAACAAGGCTCAGGCTTTGTTCAAGGTTGTTAAGCGCCGTCTGGCGTAATTCCCCTTCCTGAAGATCGGGATTTACAACGGCCAGTTCATTAGGATTGGTACTGCTTAAAAGAAGGTTGTGGATATCCCCCATTTCCAAAGAAGCCAGGAAAGCATAAAAGGCCCCCTTATCCCGGTTAATACTCTGATTCAGGGTATCATAAAAAAACCGGGCGGCGCCTTTGAGTTCTATAAATTTCTCCCGTAAATTCGGAAGCAAAAAGTCCCGGCGGTAATCATAATACCCCGGGGCCTGTTTGTTTATTATCTTACCGATTCGGGCGATCTGGCGGCGCTCAAATACCTGTTTGGGGGGAGTACCGTTAAAGAAGCTGATGATTATATACTTTAACCGTACATACCAGGGCAGTCGATGGTACTGTTCTTTCTCGGTTATGATAAAAACAGAATAGTGCTTGTCCTCATATAAAAGGGCCTGGGAAAGTCCGGAATGTGCATAAAGTTTATCCAAAAGGGTTTTTCGTTCTTCCAAAGATAATTCTAAAGCAAGCTGGCCGAAGGTCCCGGATTTATTCATAAATAACTATATGTCCTCTTTTCTGAATCGGTCAATGGACTTGTTCAACCACCCGGTGGATTATCCGGGCTTGGTTACTTCCCGGACAGCTGCGGACCTATGGTTGAAGACATTTGTTATGCAAATGCCGCACTAAGAAAGCGATCCAACAAGTTTTCTTTATCTTTTGGGACAGCCCCAATGCGCATTTCTGCCGGGTTAGCCAGGAAGGACTTGACAGAAAATGGCCCGGCCCCCTAAAGAAATTGAACCCGCCGCCCGCAAACTTCCTGTTTGCTCCCCTCGGGCCGTCTTTTAACCCTCATCGGCGCTTTTTTCCCCTGGGCCGGCGGAGGTTCAATTCCCCGTTATCGTGTATACTGTTTTAGCCCCTAGGGGAATTGAACCCCTCTTTTAAGATTGAGAATCTCATGTCCTAACCGATAGACGAAGGGGCCCGGCCAAACGATCCGGGGCTTTACCCGCAAGATTATTTCCCGAAGCTTTTCAAGATCCGGCATTTTGAAAAAGCCTCATCCTATAACGAATTACGTTGAATTGTAATATATCCATACTTTCCCTAAGGTGTCAATATGTCATCTTCCCTGGGAAACCGGCAGATCCCTTTGTTCCGGATGTTCCCGGAAGTAGGCCGAGAGCAGGCGGGCCATGGCGGAAAGTTCCTGCTCCCGGGCCAGCAGGGTCTTTAGGTAGGTGCCCCAGAGGAGGTTATCGCAAAAGTAGGTAAAAAAACGGCGGGCCCTGCTTAAATGGAATTCCCGGGGCTGGTATTGTTCCAAAAGTTCAAGAAACCGGAGGGCAATTTCTTCCAGGTTGACCGTTTCCGGAAAAATCGCCGGGGCCCGGGCCGTTTCAGGGCCGGCCGGGAGAACAGGCCCGCGGACTTGGGCGAAGATCCAGGGGGCGCGAACCGCGAGGCGGCCAATCATAACCCCGTCACAGTCCCCCGCGGCCCGGCGGACCAGGTCTTCGGCGCTGTCTATATCCCCGTTACCCGCCACGGGAATGCCCAAAGCCCCCCGGAGAAGCCCCACATATTCCCAGCGGGCCCGGCGCTTAAACTTTTCCTTTGCCGTCCGGGGATGGAGGGTGATCCGCTCCACCCCTTCCGATTCAAGGCGCTTACAGAACCGGATGAGGTATTCCGGATCATCCGCCGGACCTGTCCTGAGTTTTACGCTCAACCGTCCCTTTATCCCCCTCCGTACCCGGCGGATCATCTCCCCCGCCCTATCCGGGGAATCCATCCACCGGACACCGGCGCCGGTCCTCACGATGGCCGGGGCGGAACATCCCATATTGATGTCGATCCCGGCCTTTTCCTTCCGGTCCAGAACAGCCGCCGCCGCGGCCAACTGTTCCCCGCTGGTCCCTGCCAGCTGATATACCACCCGATCGGGACAGGGCCCTCCGTCGGTATAATAGGCCTCAAAGGGGCCGCCCCCCAACAGGGCCCCGGCGCTTATCATCTCCGTATAATATTCATCGCAGCCGCCAAAGGAGACAATCAATTCCCGCAGGGCCCGATGGCTTATTTCAGCCATGGGAGCTAGCAATAATGGTTTATTTATAATATAATTTTCCATGTTATATCCTTATTCGCATTGCGGTAATAGAATAGGACCTTGACTTGTCTTATTCTATACCGTAAAGTATAAGAAGTAGAGGAGCGTACCGCATGATAGCAAAGAGTGATATGCCCAGCATCAATGAGAAGCCGCCGGAGGGTATCAAACCTGAAGGCAGCTCTTACCGGGTTCTCGTAGTCGACGATTCCATGTTTATCGCAAAACAACTTGGTCAAATTTTTACTTCCGAGGGTTTTGAAGTTGCGGGTACCGCCGCCGATGGGGCCCAAGGGGTCGAAAAGTACAAAGAGCTGTACCCAAATATCGATTTGGTAACCATGGACATCACTATGCCGGTAATGGACGGTGTTTCGGCTTTAGAAAAAATATTGGAATTTGACAAAAACGCAACCGTTATTATGGTCAGCGCCCTGGGAAAAGAGGATGTGGTTAAAAAATCTCTTCTTATGGGAGCTAAGAGCTATATTGTCAAACCTCTAGACCGAAAAAAAGTCTTGGAACGGGTTGTTTCCGTCCTAAAACGGTAAGGCTTTGGAGTTATAATGGGTCTTATTATGTAGAGCCGGCCGGGGTTCTTTCAAAATCCGCTGGTCCGAAGGGGCGGCGATTTTTGAAGGAGGAGCTTTGTTTGTCAGACGATCTTAGATTTTGGATAAAAAGCGGACTAAAGACCGGTTTCAAAAAATATGGGTTTTGAAACCGGTTTTGTCAATATAAGGGGCGGTCATTCACTGGCAGCTTGCCTCTCAAACCGTATATGCGCACCTAAATGCAGGGCTTGTCTATAATGCGGCCGGTTTTATAGGATGGACAGCCTATGAGTCCCGGTTTATATTCCCCACGGGCCAGGGGTAAAAGGTCCGGTATTTTCTCCGGCAAACAGGATTTTAAAGAATGTTGATTCTGATTGCCGGAATGGTTGAGGCTGTTTGAAAATCCGATAAAACCATGGGTTTTAGACAGCCCGTTAGGATTTAAAGGGAAAAGGGGGCTTTAGTCCGTTTTTCCAAAGCCTTTTTCAAAACCAACCGAATTTTGAAAAAGGCTCTGTGGATATTTTTATCAGAGGTTTATGAAAGCGTATTCTATTGCTGATTTTATTTACGGGGTGCATGCGGATATCGAAACTACCGATTTATTCGAGGGAATTTGGCCTATTCCCCAGGGGGTTTCCCTTAATTCTTATGTAATCAAAGGGGAAAAAATCGCCCTTGTCGATCTTTTTCGGGACTGGTCCGATGCGTCGGGCCAGGTGGAAAAGGCCCTGGCTTCTGTCGGCCTTAACTTTGGTTCCATTGATTACCTTATTCTCAATCACCTGGAACCGGATCATTCCGGCTGGCTGCGGGAATTCCGGGAAAAAAACCCCCGGGCGGAGATCCTCGCCACCGCCAAAGGGATAAACCTGGTCAAATCCTTTTTTCATATCGACCGCGGATTGCGGTCGGTAAAAGACGGGGATACCTTGGATCTGGGGGAAGGGAAGATCCTCACCTTTTTTGAAACCCCCAATATCCATTGGCCCGAAACCATGGTTACCTGGGAACCCCTTTCGGGGACGGTGTTTTCCTGTGACGCCTTCGGATCCTTCGGGGCCCTGGGGGATAGGATCTTTGACGATGAATTTACCCGGGAAGAATTGGCCTTTTTTGAAAAAGAGACCCTCCGGTATTACGCCAATATTGTTTCTTCCTTTTCGGTTTTTGTGGAACGGGGAATACAAAAACTCGCCGGCCTCCCCATTAAGGTGGTGGCCCCCAGCCATGGCATGGTGTGGCGGAAAAATCCCAAAACCATTATCGACCGGTACCTCCGGTATGCTTCCTATGCCAAGGGGCCGGCGGAAAAGGAAATTGCCGTGATTTGGGGCTCCATGTACGGTAATACCAAACAGGGGCTGGACGCGGTTATCCGGGGCATAGAGAGCCAGGAAATTCCCTACTCAATACACCGGGTTCCCGATGAAAACGTATCCTGGGTGTTGGCGGACGCCTACAAAAGCGCCGGCCTGGTCCTAGCCATGCCTACCTACGAATACGCCATGTTCCCCCCCATGGCCTATGTCCTGGATATCTTCCGGCGGAAGCATATTTACGGAAAAACCGTCCTCCGGATCGGCTCCTGGGGCTGGGTCGGGGGCGCAAAAAAGGAATATGACGCGGCTATTGAAGGGCTTAAATGGAACAGCCGCGATGCCCTGGAATGGGCCGGCGCCCCCGCCGCCGGGGACCTTGCGGCCCTGGAAGAAGCGGGAAAAAAACTGGCCCAGGCCGTCAAAGAAGGCTAATGGGGGAGAAACCCCGGAATTCCGCTTACCTGGGGATAACACCGGCCCACCGTAAAAGCATTGCCGCGCCGGTTGGAAATCTCACCATAATCCGAATTTTACCATCCGTTCCAGGGTATCCCCCATATCATATTCGATTCCCTTGAATTGCCAAAGTCCGCTTTCCAAGTCAAACAGGGCATACCGGGCAACCGCGTGAAAACGCCGGTCCCAGGAAGGAGCCTCGTCCTCGTTTCGGGGAAAACCGACGCTTCCGGGATTGAGGAGGAACCGCGCGTCTTGACGGCCGGTTTCCACCACCGTGTCCGGGGGGCCATAACGGCCGGTACAATGGGCCGGTCCCCTATCTGTCCCGCCGGTATTCAGCACAAAGACCGAGGGAAGATGGGTATGACCGAAAAAACACCGGGAAAAATCAACCTGCCGAAAGGCTGCTTCCGCGTCAATTTCGGAGAGAATATAACTCCAGATGGGGTCCTCCGGCCCCCCATGGGAGAGGAGGAGCGGTTCCGGGACATCCGGGGGAGTATCCCCGGAGGAAGGATATTCAAGCCGGGGTTGGAGCCGGGAAAGATAGGCCTTGTTCGCCGCCGAAAGGACCAAACCGGTCCAGCGGAGAGATTTTTTTGCGTGGGGAGCAAAGTCCTTGGCCGTAATGACCTTTCCCACGGCAAGATCGTGGTTGCCTCCCAGGATAAGAGCTGAAACTTCCGCCGCAAGCTCCACACATTCGTTGGGATCCGGGCCGTACCCCACCATATCTCCCAGGCAGAGGATAAGGTCCCGTTCCTCCCTGGTCCGGCGGAGGACGGCGGTAAAGGCCGCCAAATTGGCATGTATATCGGAAATTACTAAAATTCGCATTATGGCCGATCTTTAGGGACTTTCCCGAAACGTTAGTTTTGGAAAAATCGTTTAAATTTAGAGCGTTTTTCAAAATTCGGCATTTAAAAAACATCGCCCTCTCTATAATATATAGTAGACGGAGCGCTAAAAAACAACCGCGCCGGTTCACTATGAAAAAGAAAATGAAAAAACAATCATTGCTGGAGCAGGTCTTTCAGGATTTTCTCCCGGACATTTGGAAACTGCTCTCGGAGACCACTCTGTTTTTAAGCAGAACCAAGGAATTTTATCATTATGAAAATCAATTACGGGAATGGCGGGCCCGCCTCCAGGTAAAACGGAGAAGTCCCGAAGAAATCAGCAAAATCCGCGGGGAAATAACGGAACTGCGGAAGCAGCTCCGGCTTGAAGGGTATGACCTGAGTCTGGGAAGACAAAACCTGATCTTTGCGGGTTTTAAAAACGACGCCTGCTTGGGGGAGGGATTCCGGCGGGTGGTCCTGTTTTTTACCAATGATGATATCTATTGGCTTTCCGGGGAGGACAACCATATTACCCTGGCGGAATTTTTGGAACACCGCATCTATGAAGAACATCCGGGGAAACTGATTCCGTACAAACACTACCTCTGGTACCGCCGCCAGAGGGCGGATCTGATCCTTGCCGGATCCGATACGGAAACCAAAGAAGATTTTGAGCGGCTCAAGGCCATGGCCGAAGCCAACAGCCTCTTGTTTTTGAGCAAACTAAAAAAACTCAGGTAGGATGGGTTCAAAGAGCAAATACTTTTGCCCCCGGGCCGGTCCGCCTATAAAATCTGTTCGTCAATGGCTTTTCCCCCGGGAACCATGGGCAGGACCTTTTCATCCTGGTCGATGTGGGCGTCAATCAACGCCGCCCTGCCCCGGGCCAGTTCCCGCAAAGCCGTATCCAGGGCTTCCCGGAAAGAATCCTCATTATCGGCCCGATAGCCTGAAAGCCCATAGGCCCCGGCGAGTTTCACAAAATCCGGGGGCCGGTCCAGGGTGGTCTCCGCGTAACGTTCCTCGTAAAAAAGGGTCTGCCACTGCCGGACCATCCCCAGGGTCCGGTTGTTGAAGATCAGGATCAGGATGGGAAGCCCGTAGGCGGCGATGGTTGCCATTTCGGCACAGTTCATCCTGAAGGAACCGTCCCCGGTAAAAAGGGCCGCGGGCCGTTTGGGGTTTGCTATTTTTGCCCCCATGATTGCTCCCAGGCCAAAACCCATGGTCCCCAAGCCTCCGGAAGTAAGAAAGGAACGGGGCCTGGAGAAGGGATAAAACTGGGCGGTCCACATCTGGTGCTGCCCCACATCGGTGGCTACCAGGGCGTCATAGCCCAGGCCCCGGGCGGTCTCCTCGATGACGAACCGGGGGTGGAGTTTGGTCTTTCGGTGATGGGCCGCGGGGACATGGGCTTTCCATTTTTCAATTTCCCCGTTCCAGTCGGCTGCCAGGGCCGGGGGGAGTTTTTTTAGAAGTTTTTGGATAATATCTTTGATATCCCCCACCACCCAGGCTTCGGTCCGGATGTTTTTGTTAATTTCCGCGGGATCAATATCAAGGTGCAGGATCTTCGCCCCCTTGGCGAACCGGTCGGTCCGGCTGGTAACCCGGTCGGAAAACCGGGCCCCCACGGCCACGAGGAGGTCCGCCTTTTGAACCGCCTTGTTGGAGGCCACGGTGCCGTGCATCCCGATAAGCCCCGTACAGAGCCGGTGTTCCCGGGGAATGGCCCCAATCCCCATGAGGCTCAGGGCCACCGGCGCGTTGAGCCGTTCCGCCAACTGGGTAAGCTCCCCGGAAGCATCGGAGATGATAACCCCGCCCCCGGCATAGATCACCGGCCGCTGGGCGCTGCCCAAGAGTTCCACCGCCCGGTTTATGTCCTCTTCGGTATAGGTGGCCCCCCTGATCCGTCCCAGAAGCCGCCGGGCCCGGGCTCCGGCGGCGGTTCCCTGCCCGGCGCTTTCCACGGCGGCGGGCAGGGACGACAGGGCCCACTTTTTGGCCCGGCCTTTCCGTCCCGAGTCATCCAGGGGGATCCATTCCCCCATGGAGGAGGTGATGTCCTTGGGAAGATCGATGAGTACCGGCCCGGGCCGGGCAGTCCGGGCCACGATAAAGGCCTCCCGGATCACTTCGGCCAGTTCCTTCACGTCCTTGACGATCCAGTTATGTTTGACCACGGGCATGGTGATCCCGGCGATGTCCACTTCCTGAAAGCTGTCCTTCCCCAAAAGGGGAAGGGTTACATTTCCGGTGATCGCCACCAGCGGGACCGAGTCCATGGCGGCGGTGGCAATACCGGTTACCAGGTTGGTTGCGCCGGGACCTGATGTGGCGATACATACCCCCACTTTTCCGGTAGACCGGGCGTAACCATCCGCCGCATGGGCGGCGTGTTGTTCGTGACTCACCAGGATATGCCGGATCCGGTCCCGTTGTTTAAATAACTCATCGTATATAAATAAAACCGCCCCGCCGGGGAATCCAAATACCGTATCCACCCCCTGCTCAATCAGGGCCTCTATTAAAATACGGGCGCCAGAGTATAACATGCTACTTTTTCCTCCAGGTTAATCGATGCCAGGCACCTTGAACACCGCTCCCGCGGCGGCGGAACTTACCTGCCGGGCATACCGGGCAAGGTAACCGGAACTTACCTTGGGGGGCAGGGGCTTCCAGACGGCCTTCCGCCGGGCCAATTCCTTATCGTCCAACCGGACGTTGATGCTCCTGCCCTCAATGTCAATGACGATACGGTCCCCTTCTTCAAGCAGGGCGATGGGTCCCCCTTCGGCGGCCTCCGGAGAGACGTGGCCTATGGCGGCCCCCTTGGTCGCCCCGGAGAAGCGGCCGTCGGTGATGAGGGCCACCTTATCGTCCAGTCCCCGGCCCGCCAAAGCGGCGGTTGGGGCGAGTTTCTCCTTCATTCCCGGCCCGCCCTTGGGTCCCTCATAACGGATGACGATCACGTCCCCCGGAACTATCTTTCCGCCCATGATGGCGTCAAAAGCGGTCTCTTCGGAATCGAAAATCCGGGCCGGGCCCTCGTGCTTCAACATTGAAGGGTCCACGGCGCTTTGTTTGACCACGCAGCCCTCGGGGGCAAGGTTTCCCCACAGGGCGGCGAGACCCCCGGTTGCCGAATAAGGATGCTCTATGGGCCGGATGACTTCGGTATTCCGGTTTTCCGCGCCCTCCAGCGCGTCCCCCAGGACGCCGTATACCGTAGGGGCCTTGGGATCGATCAGGTTCCTCTTGGCCAGTTCCGCGAGCACGGCGCTTACGCCCCCGGCGGCATGGAGGTCCTCAATAGCCGCCGGTCCCGCCGGGGCGAGCTTGCAAAGGTTGGGGGTTACGGCGCTGACCCGGTTGAGCAGATCCAGGCCCAGGCTGAAACCCGCCTCGTAGGCTATGGCGGGAAGGTGCAGGGCGGTATTGGTGGAACAACCCAGGGCCATATCCAAGGCCAGGGCGTTCATAAAGGCCCCCATGGTCAGAATGGACCGGGGGCGCAGATCCTTTCGCAAAACCTCCAGGGCTAAAATCCCGGTCTTCTTGGCAAGCCGCTGTCGTTCCGCCATTACCGCGGGGATAGTGCCGTTCCCCGGCAGGGCCATCCCCAGGGCTTCGGTAACGCAGTTCATGGAATTGGCGGTGAACATCCCCGCACAGGAACCGCAGCCCGGACAGGCGGCGTCCTCCAGGGCGGCGAGTTCGGCCTCGTCCATTTTACCCGCCCCCACGGCCCCCACCGCCTCAAACATGGTGGTCAGGGTCAGGGGAGGGGCGTTCCGCCCCGCGCCCTTCCGGCGGCCCGCCAGCATAGGGCCCCCGGAGACAAAAACCGCGGGCAGGTTGAGCCGCGCCGCGGCCATGAGCATTCCCGGTACGATCTTGTCGCAGTTGGGGATAAAAATCAGCGCGTCAAACCCATGGGCCATAACCATACATTCAATGGAATCGGCGATAAGCTCCCGGGTCGGAAGGGAATAACGCATCCCCTCATGGCCCATGGCGATTCCGTCACATACCCCGATCACCGGAAACGTTACCGGTACCCCCCCGGCGAGGCGCACCCCGTCGGCGGCGGCCTTGGCCAGGGTATCCAGATGTATATGCCCCGGAACGATCTCACTCTTCGCCGCCGCAATACCGATAAGCGGCCGGCTAAACTCCTCGTCAATGAACCCCAGCGCCTTAAAAAGGGATCGGTGCGGCGCCCGGGCTAGTCCCTTATTAACAACATCGCTTCTCATCCTGCGCTCCTCCCTTTCATCTCCCTTCCCGTTCCTTACGCCTCATTTATTAACGCCTCCAACACCGCCGCTCCCATTTTCCGGGTACCGACAACTTTTTCATTCCCGGCGTGGTCCCCCCGGCCGGCGATATCCTGGGTCCGCAGCCCCGCGTCCAGAACGGCGTTCACCGCGGCCTCGACGGCAAGGGCCTCCTTCTCCAAGCCAAAGGAATAACGGAGCATCATAGCGGCGGAGAGGATCGCCGCCAGGGGGTTGGCGATATCCCGGCCGGCGATGTCCGGGGCGGAACCGTGGATAGGTTCGTAGATCCCCCGGGGCCCCTTTTGCGCCAGGGAGGAGGCGGGGGCCCCCAGGCTTGCGGAGGCAAGCATTCCGATGGAACCGGTAAGAACCGCGGCTTCGTCGGAGAGGATGTCCCCAAAGAGGTTGGAGGTAACGATCACATCAAACTGGCCCGGAGATCGAACCAGCTGCATAGCACAATTATCCACATACAGGTAGGAAGTTTCAATATGGGGGTACTCCCGGGAGAGGGCCTGGGTCAGTTCCCGCCAGAGCCGGGAAGATTCAAGAACATTGGCCTTATCCACCATGCAGAGTTTTTTTCGGCGGACCTCCGCGGCGGCGTAGGCGGTACGGAGAACCCGCTCGATCTCCCCCTTGGAATAGGTTTCGGTATCAAAGGCGGAATTTCCGTCGTCACTCCGGCCCTGTTTGCCAAAGTAGATTCCCCCGGTCAGTTCCCGGACTATAAGGAGATCAAAACCGTCCGTACCCTGAAGATTACCCGCGGCCAGAACCTCGTCCTTGAGGGGGCAGGCGGAACGGAGCTGGGGCAGGAGAACCGCGGGCCGCAGGTTGGCGTAAACCTCCAGGCCGGCGCGAAGCCCCAGGAGGGCCCGTTCCGGACGCAGATTCCCCGGCAAGGTTTCCCACTTAGGTCCCCCCACAGCCCCCAAAAGCAGGGCGTCGCATTGTTTGGCCGCTTCCAGGGTCTCCGGGGGCAGCGGCTCCCCGGTATGGTCAATGGCACAACCTCCGGCTTCCAATTCAACGTAGTTAAACGTGCGGCCGAATTTATCCCCCACCGCATCCAGAACTTCCGTGGCCTGGGTAACCACATCGGGGCCTATCCCGTCGCCGGGAACCAGGGCAATCGAATAATTCACTTTTTTCCTCCGCATAATAGACTGATCCGCGTTTTAAAACAAACTCACTTTAATCAAAAAAGTGCTTGTAATCATTCCTATACGCATGTATAGTAATATCATGGATTTAGGGGAAAAAATTGCCCTCCTGGCGGGGGCGGCGAAATACGATGCGTCCTGTGCGTCCTCCGGGAGCAGCGGCAGGGGAACCGGCTTCGGCCTTGCCGAACCCGCCGGGATATGCCATAGCTGGACCGAAGACGGCCGCTGCGTCAGTCTTCTAAAGGTTCTTTACTCCAATAGCTGCCGGTTCGACTGCGCCTACTGTGTAAACCGGGCCTCGGCAGATACCCGGCGGACCTCCTTTACCGTGGACGAGCTGGTGGAACTTACCTGCCAATTCTACCGGCGGAACTATATTGAAGGGCTTTTCCTTTCCTCCGGGATCTTCGCCGATCCCGATATTGTTATGGAAAAACTCATCGAAACCGCCAAAAAGCTGCGGACCGAGGCGGGATACGGGGGATATATTCACCTCAAGATCATCCCCGGAACCGGGGAAAAATTGATCCGCCGGGCGGGGTTATGGGCGGACCGGTTAAGCGCCAACATAGAACTCCCCACGGACAGAAGCCTGCAAGCCCTGGCCCCTCAAAAATCGGGGAAGGTGATCCTGGGGGCCATGGAGGAGGTGGCTGAAACCGAGGCCCAATTTGAGAAGGACCGGCGGCAAATCCGTTTTTTACCCCAGGGTAAAACTTCCGTCCCGGTTTTTGCGCCGGCGGGGCAGAGCACCCAGCTCATCGTGGGGGCCAGCGAAGAGGACGACCGCCAGATTATCTCCCTTTCCGGGGCGCTTTACCGCAAATTCTCCCTGCGCCGGGTCTACTATTCCGCCTTTATCCCCCCGGGTCTTCCCGGCCGGGGGGGTATCCCCGACCCCCGGCTCCCGGATATTCCCGGTCCGCCCCTGGTTCGGGAGCACCGGCTTTACCAGGCGGATTGGCTTCTCCGGTTTTACCACTTCCGGCCCGAGGAGATCCTGGATCAATCCGCCCCTTTTCTGGACCCCCACCTGGACCCCAAAACCGCATGGGCCCTGAAAAATCTGGGCCAATTCCCCCTGGAAATAAACACCGTGGACTACGAAGCCCTCCTCAGAGTACCGGGGATTGGGGCAAAAAGCGCCCGCCGTATCCTGGAGGTCCGGCGATCCCGGACCCTCTCCTTTGACAGCCTCCGGCGGTTGGGAGTGGTCTTAAAACGGGCCAAGTATTTTATCACCCTTTCCGGTTCCTCCATGGACCGGCCCGACGATCCCCGCCGGATCCGCCGTTTCCTCTCGGACAGTGACGGCGCGGGACTCCAGCTTCCCCTCTTTGAGTTTTAGGGCGGCCGGGAATGGCCCTTTATGTGTCCGAACTGAGTTATGACGGAACCTTTGAGGGACTCCTCACGATCCTCGCAGGGGTTTGCCGGGGCGACCCCCCGCCGAACCGGATCCGCCGGTTTTTTCCCCGGGGAGGCCCGGATCAACCGGACCTTTTTGGGTCCGGCGGGCTTCCCGGCGGAATCTTTTGTCCTGCCTCCGGGGAGGAGGCCGCCGTCCTGGCGGAAGAATTTTTTGAACTTTCCGCCGGAGCCTATGACAGTTTCCTCTGCGGCTGGATGAGCGAGTTCCCCATAGAAGCGGAATGTATCTGTTTTGGCGGGAGGATTTTTGCCGCGGCCCATTCCGCGGCAAAAGCGGCCGGCGGGGGAATGGACTCCCCGGAGGCGCGGCGCGGGGCGGAACGGGCCGCGGCTGACCGGGGAAACCCCGATGTTAGGGCGGTCCTTGACGCGGCCTACAAGGTCAGACACGAAACAGACCGCCTCTTCGGGTTCCTCCGGTTCAGCCTTGATTCCCGGGGAACCTATATTGCCCGCTGCGCCCCGGACTATTTTGTCCTTCCCCGGCTGGCCGGTCACTTTTCCCGCCGCTTTGGGGACGCCCCCTGGCTTATCATCGATGAAAAACGGGAACTTTGCCTTTGGGGTGACGGAAGGGGGGAGCCGCGTTTGCTAAGTCCGGCGGCTTTGCCCCGGGAGACCGCCTTTTCCGGCGGAGAATCCGGCAAGGTCCCGGATCCCTGGGAGGAACTTTGGCGGACCTATCACCGCTCAATTAATAATCCCCGCCGGAAAAATCCCGGCCTGCAGCGGCAGTTTATGCCCGCCCGGTACTGGAAATACCTCCCCGAAATGGGAGGAATTGAGTAGCTCGTAACATAGGCAGGTATTGCCGCCTTCCTGTCAACGCGCCCGGCGCTCGGCCTCCGCCGCTTCCTTTTCAAGCCCTATGGCGCGGAAGATCTCCGCGGAACGCCGATAGGCGGCAAGGGCCTCATCGCCGCGGGCGGCCTTTTGGTATACATCCCCCAGGGCAAGCCAGTCCATACCCAGGCCGTAACTGTTTTCCGCCCGGCGGTCCAGGTCCAGGGCCCGGGAAAGAGCCTCCAGGGCGGAAGCATACTGGCCGGACACGGAGCGGACTGAGGCGATCAGGTACCAGTCATAGGCGGCCAGCTCCAGATACCGATCCTTTTCATGGATATCCAGGGCTTTGGTCAGGGCATTTTCCGCTTCGGTCCAGCGGCGGAGTTCCTTTTCGGCAAGGCCGATAACGGTCCATCCCAGGGCGCTGTTGAGCTTATCCGATGTTAACCGGGCCAAATCTTCGGTTACCGCCGCTATAACCTTCTGCGGGGCGCCGGTGTCTTCGCCCAAAATCAGGACGCCCCTGGCCATGTAGATCCGGCTGGCCGCGGCCAGTTCCTCTTCCCCCGCCCGTTCCGCCTCCGTCAGGGCGGCGTTCCAGAGGGCCCGGGCTTCTTCGACACGGCCCAGGGAAAAAAAGACATTCCCCTGGGAAAGCCACACCCGGATCAACAGGGGCGGCCGGTCGGTACTGGCGGCAAGGCGCCGGGCCTCCTCCAAAAGGGTCAGGGCCCCCTCGTAATTACCCCGGTCCGCCTCCCGGTTGGCCAGGTTTAGCTGAGTTTCGGTCTCATTCCGGACCGTGAATAATTCCGCCGGCCGTTCCGGCGCCGAAGAACAGGCCCCCAAGACAAAAACCGCCAGAACAAAAAACAGGGCCATCCCCGGAAAGAGGACGCCGGTCCTTTCTTCAAGCCTTTTTCCCATCATACTCCTCATTTAGACTGGTTCGACAACCCGGCCGGCTGCCTCACCGTCTTACAATTTCCGCCAACGAACCCTTGGGCCGCGAAATTGCGGTATTTGAGCGGAAGTTGTTCGGAAACCGCGGTTTCCGAACAACGCTGTTATTCCCTAAGGCTTTTTCAAAATTCGGCTTTGAAAAAGCCTCCCCTTTAAAAGGATATATCCCGGGGATTGGTACCATTGGTCTGAACTTCAACCGGGGACGGCACTCCTTTTTTTAGGAGGGGATTGTTCAACAGGGCGGTCAGCACATCTTCGGCGCTCTTGAGGACATCCCGCAGCTCGGAAACAATCCCGGGTACCTGGGAAGGCAAAACCGCGGTGGCTTTTTCCAGATTTCTCAAGGTTCCTGATATGGATTGGAGGGAGGACTCCAGATTCGTGTACACAGAACCTTCCGTATCAAGAACGGTAAAAATCAAACCCTCCGGTTCAATTAATTGGGCCGCGAGAATTTCCAAATCGCCGCTTATATTTTTAATATCCCTCAAAATGGGGTCCAGACTAACATTTACCAGTTCGTCTATCCCCCCCAGGGTGCGGCCCAGGGAGGTCTTATCGGTTCCGGCTACCGCCTCGTTTACCTCCACCAAAACTTCGTCCAAATCGCGCAAAATTACGTTAACCGCCGGGAGGAGATCCGTATTAAATTGGGTCAGGACCTGGTCAATCTGGGCCAGCAGCTGGGTTATGCTGTCATCCCGGGTGGGGACCCTGGCCAAGCCCATTTTGATGAGGTTTTCCGCCTGGGGGGAGTGTACCACCGGTACCAGAGACCCCTCCTCCAGCAGTTCTTCCCCAAGGCCGGAATAAAAAAGAAATTGATTGCCCAGACCAATGGGACTGACCATAAGTTCCACCAGGGAGCCCTGCCTGACCCGGCTGACATATTTATCATAAATAGAAAAGGTTACCTCCACCTTGTCTTCGTCGGTAAGTACAAAGGATTTTACGTTTCCTATGGGAAAACCCTTGTACTGAACTACCATATTATCCCCCAACCCCGAGGCTGAATCCAAATAGGTTTTGAAAAAATAGTCCTTGGCGAACCACCGCTGCCTGGATCCGAGCATAATAATCACAAAAACCAGGATGACCAGGGCCACAATAACAAGAAAACCGACTATTTGGTCCGCAAAACGTATCTTGAATTTCATGAAGCGATTCCCTTCTCTACGAGTTGAGCCAAATTTTCATCCTCTACGATTTGTTCCCTCGTAAACGTAAAAGCGAGTTTCCCCTCCTGGATCATGATAATGTAATCGGCAAGATTTTTGATGATCCTAAAATCATGGCTCACTAAGATGATGGTATTCCCCTCCTCCCGGCGGCGCCGGACGAGATTGATCAGGCGTTGGGCCGCGCTGTCATCCAAAGATTCGGTCCATTCGTCCAGAAAAAGCAGGGCCGGCCGGCAGAGCATGGCCCGGGCAAAGGCAATAAGTTTTTGTTCCCCCATGGACAACATGGAAGGCCGCATATCCAGGGCCTTTTTATACCCCACCTCCGAGAGGACCTCGGCGATCCGCTTATCCCGGTCCGTTTTGGTCATCAAGGGGAAATGCACTTTCAGGGGAAGTTCCAGGATCTGATCCAGGTTCTGGTTTGCCCAGAGGGCCGAATCCTGAAATACCACCGCCCCTTCCTTACGGAAGGCCAGGTTTTCTTTCCGGCTCATGAGGGAAATATTCCTTCCCCGGAAACAAACCTCTCCATGGCTGGGAACCAGAAGCCCCGCGGAAAGTTTAAGTACCGTACTTTTACCGCCCCCCGAGGGACCTACCAGGGCAGTGGTTTTACCTTCCTCAAACCAACAGGAAACATTCTGAACCACCTTCATGTTTTGAGCAAAAAAGGAGGTGTTTTTTAACTCAATAATGCCATTTGCCATACCTGTTCCCCTTCAATACTCCTCCTGGACCTAGATTAAAAACATATAGTAGAGGGCGGTCAGGACAATATCCAGGATAATACACCCGGCAAAGGCGGCCCCCACCGCCTTGAGCCCTGCCACGGGAATCTCCGTACTGGCCCGTTCCACTTCAAATCCCCGGCTGATGGCTACAATGGAAATAATCATCCCAAAGCCGAGGCTTTTTATAATTGAAATAAGTATATCATGGATTGACAATATCTGAAGTAAATTATCAAAATAAATCGCGGCGGGCATGGGATTAAACAACTGGGCTACCAGAAAGGAACCGGCCAAGCCGAAAATGGAAAAATAAATGTTTAGCAAAAAAAGGGAAATAGTTACCCCCAAAAAACGGGGAACCGCCAGGTGCTCGATAGGGTCAATTCCTACGGAAATGTAGGCTTCCACCTCGTGGGAGATAACCATACCGGCAATTTCGGTGGCAATGGCCGTTGCCGACCGGGCTATGATGATAAAGGCCGCCAATAGAGGGCCCAATTCCCGGGTGATGATGGTGATGAGCAGGGTATAGATGAGCCGTTCCTGGGAAAGTTTCGCTAAAAAGGGGATACCGATGACATTAACCGCCGCCCCTATACCAATTGCCAGCAGGGCGGAAACACTCAGGGCTTCCACAAAGGTAAAGAGGATCTGCATGATAAGGCTCTTAAAAGAAACGCTGCCCCGGAATAAAAAATAACCCACCCCTTTAAGGGTTCTGATGAAAAACCCAAAGATATACAGGGGTTTGGTAAGTAAAGAAAGTAATGAATTCATATCCTAAATTTTATTATAATAGAATATCGACCGGTATTTGTCCATGTACAATAATTATAATGAAAGATATACTTGGTTTGTTTATTATCTTAGAAGATGAGGCCTTTAAATTCCCGGATTTTTGGGAGGGCCTGATTTTCGTTGGATAGGAGTAGCGGTTTGTTTATAAAAAAAAGAAGCCATTCACTGCGGGTTGCTTTTATTTTAGTTCTGGGCATCAGCCTCGTTGTTTTTACCGCAGCCTTTATTGTCCTTTCCCGGGGTACCGTCCTGGAGGCTTTATTCCGGTCGGGAAATGCTTATTTAGACCAGCAGTACATAACGGCCGCCGATATTTTTGATAAAATAGAACAGCCCCTTACCCTGTTGGTTTTATCCCTGGCAAGCGGTTTGATCCTCCTCTCCCTGGTCTTTTATGTTATTATGGTCCGGTATTTTTTATCCCCCCTGGAGAGACTCTCCCGGGATATTCATAAAATCACCAGCAGCAACCGGCTGGATACAAAATCTTACTCATCCGGCAACGAATTTCAGATCCTCTGCGCCTCTATCAATAATATGCTGGAAAAACTCAACCAATCCTCTGTTTCTACCAATGTTTTTAAAAGTATTCTCAACAGCATAGGGGCCGATCTCTATGTTTCCGATCCCGAATCTTACGAGATCCTTTTTATCAACGATTCCATGAAGGCCCATTACGGTTTGGATGACCGGGTCATAGAGCAAACCTGTTGGAAGGTATTTCACCGGGATTTTACGGGGCCCTGCCCCTTCTGCCCCAATAAAAAACTCTCCGAAAATTCCGGTACCGTTGAGGTGTCGGAAGTATTCAATAATTTGACCAACCGGTACTATAAAAACACCGACTGCCTTATAGATTGGGGGAAAAATAAATACGCCCATCTCCAGCACAGCGTGGATATAAGCGAATTAAAGGCCGCCGAAGCCACCCTCAAAAAACGGCTCCAGCAGCAGGAACTGATGGCCGCGATTTCCCAGACTTTTATCTCCTCCGAAAATCAGTCTACCCTGCTCCATAACGCCCTCCTGATGATCGGTAAGTTTATGAACGTCGGTAAAACCGTCCTGCTCCGGCTTAATCCCGCTGCCAATACTCTGGAATTTGAACACGAATGGTACAATGAGGGCCGGAATTTACCCCATGCCCCGAAACAGTCCTCGCCCTTTGAGCCGGGGGAAATATTTTACGATACTTTTATCACAAAAGGGGATGTTTATCTGACCTGTAATAACGTAGACGAAAATCCCAAGCTGGCCGCCGTATACGCCCCCCAGGGTATAAAGGCCTTTATCAATGTTCCTATCTTTGTATACGGTCAATTTTGGGGAATATTGGGTATTAACAACGATTTTTCCGAACACCCCTGGGATGAAAGCGATATCCAGACCCTCAAACTTATCGCCAACGCCATTGCCGGCCTGATTATCCGGAATAATACCGAGGAACAACTGGTGCGGATGTCCTCTATTGTGAATAGTTCCCCCCTCTGGATATCATATATTACTCCTTTGGGGCGGTTCGAATATTTTAATCAGGGAGTTTTGAGTATCGCCGGTTACAGCGCCGATGAACTTAGAGACCAGGGCATATATTTTCTTTTCGATAAACATATCGGAGATCAAATCCGCAAAAAATTCATCCCCTATGTTTTACAGCACGGGGCTTTTCAAGCGGAAATCCCCCTGATCCGGAAAAACGGAGAAATCAGGATTTTATCCCTGTCCGCCTTTACCACGGACACAAAAAGAGACGGTATCGGAGTTATAGCCTCAGATATCACCGAAAAAAGACAGCTGGAACGGGATCTTATCGCCGCCAAGGAACAGGCGGAACAATCCAACCTCGCGAAAAGTAATTTTCTCTCCCGGATGAGCCATGAAATGCGTACCCCCATGAACGCCATCATCGGCATGACCACCATCGCCCAATCCTCCCATGATCCTGAACGGAAGGAATATTGTCTTTCAAAGATCAACGAGGCTTCGAGCCACCTCCTGGGGGTAATCAACGATATTCTGGATATGTCCAAAATTGAGGCGGGTAAATTTGAATTATCCTATACGGAATTCAATTTTGAAAAAATGCTCCAGCGGATCACCAATGTGATGAACTTCAAACTGGATGAAAAGCAGCAGGATTTTATTGTCCGGGTCGCCCGGGATGTGCCGGAAACTATCATCGCCGACGAACAGCGGCTTGCCCAGGTTCTTACCAATCTGCTCTCCAACGCGGGAAAATTTACCCCGGAAAACGGAACCATTACCCTCGCAATAAAAAAGAAAGACGCTGTCAATAACAATAAGTTCTGCACCCTGTATTTTGAGGTAACCGATACGGGAATAGGCATATCCCCGGAACAGCAAAAACGGCTTTTTTCGTTGTTCGAGCAAGCCGACGGCAGTATTGCCCGAAAATATGGGGGAACCGGGCTGGGACTTTCCATATCCAAAAGCCTGGTAGAACTTATGGGGGGCGAAATATGGGTAAAATCCGAATTAGGCATGGGGGCTACCTTTGCCTTTGAGATTACCGTAGAAAAGGGGACTTCCCAAAACACCAGTGAAGGGCTCAAGTCCCATATAGTTTGGGAAAAACTCCATATCCTGGTGGTGGATGATTCCCCGGAGGTACTGGAATATTTTAAGGATTTCAGCGAATCCATGGGGCTCCACTGTTCCACCGCCGCCGATGGAATTGATGCGTATAACCTTATTAAAGCGGGTTACGACCAGATGGGGGGGACGCCGCCCTTTGATTTGGTTTTTGTTGATTGGCGGATGCCCCGGATGAACGGCATAGAATTAACCCAAAAGATCAAAGAGCAATTCGGAAAAAATATCGTGGTGATCATGATCTCCGGCGCCGAATGGAACATCATTGAAGATGATGCCAAAAACGCGGGGGTGGACAGCTTTATCCCCAAACCGCTTTTCCCCTCTCAAATAGTGGACTGTATCAATTCCCATTTGAATCTACAAAAATTCGTTACTGAAAAACCGGCGGCGGAACCTTCCGGGGACCATATCTTTGAGGGTTTTACCCTGTTGCTCGCCGAAGATGTAGAGATAAACCGGGAAATTGCGCTGGCCCTTTTGGAGGACACCGGAATAACCATCGATTGCGCCGAAAATGGGATTGAGGCGCTTTCAATGTTTAAAGAAGCCCCCGCCAAGTACCAGCTGATTCTGATGGATATCCACATGCCCGAAATGGATGGATTTGAGGCCACCCGGCAGATCCGGGCTCTGGAGGTAAAAGAGGCAAAAACCATTCCCATCATGGCCATGACCGCCAATGTATTCCGGGAAGATATCGAAAAATGTTTTGCCGCGGGGATGAACGATCATCTGGGAAAACCCATAGATACCGACGAACTGTTGAGCAAATTAAAAAAACACCTGCTGGGGCCGGGACGGTAGGACCCGCATATCAATGGCCGGGACAGGAAATGGTCCCCCAAATCGCGGAACTTGTTCGACACCCAACCGGGTTGTCGAACAAGTCTGTTTTGTACCGGGAAATCTCCTGCTCCGCCAGCTATGGCGATCTTTAAACTTTACCCTATTCGGGACGGGCGGATTTGAACCGCCGATCTCTTGCTCCCAAAGCAAGCGCCTTAGCCCCTAGGCTACATCCCGAAAAAACGGCTCACGCCTATCGGGGTATCATACAAAAAACAGGCAGGATGATCAATTCCCGCGGAGCGCCGCCTTCGGGCATAACCCGGCGGGGCTTTACCGGTCTTCTTTGAAACCGGTATATGGCAGAGCGCCTAATCGTTCCCCTCATCGCTTCCTAAGGGAAACATATAAAGGTCCTGGATCTTAAAAGTCCTGTTTATAGAAAAGGAGCGGACGTATTTTGATTCGCTGGTAACCGGGATCTGAAAAAAATGATGCAGCGGCTCCATCCCCGGAACTTCAACCTTAATAGCATATTGAAAGATCCGGCGTATATTCTCCTTTTCCGCCGGGACAGAATCGGGCCAAAATGTAAAGGTTCCTTTCGTGTTTCTTACCAGGGTATAGGGATTTTGCCAGTTTTTATCCTTCATTTTTACCAGCAGCCCCTCCTCGTAGAGTACTACCACAATATCCGCCAGGGGTTCAAAATTTATCCCGTTAAATAAACGCCCGATGATGGTTGGTATATTAAATACGGGCCGGCCTGACGGCTCATCATCGGCACCGGTATGCTCCAGGTGGCTGGAATAGGGCCTTTGATTATGGCTTACCCGCCGGATTCCCTCGTGGATTAACGTAACAATATCCGCTTCCAATTGCTGCCGTTCTATGGGTTCCTGCTCAACCCGGGCAACTCCGCGGTTTGATATGATGTAATAAGGATTGGCACGATTCAATACAAAACAAGCCGTGTCAAGGCGGCACTGATTACAGGTGCAAAGTTTATGGGGATTGTCCCCCTTATCAATCGCATCAAAAATCTCATCGATTGCCCGAAAAACAATGTCCTCAATAGTATTATGTACATCCATAGATTACCTCACCTTATAACTGTAACCATTTTTCCCTTTTATGCAATATGTCAAAAAGCTTCATGGAGAATTTTATGTCATTTTCATACCCCGGATCCACAAAAATTCGGATAATTCTTAAGGTTTTTATAAACCCGTCCACTCCCTGGGTCTTAAAAACACTGGAACTTTCGGAAAAATAGCGTTCCTCGTCGTTTACATAAAGTCCGGTTTCAAAAGAAACCGGCTCGGGTAAATCAATAATAAGCTCCTCCGGGCGTACCGGTCTTCCGATAAGTTCCGAAAATTCCCGGGCAAGGGCCTGTTCATGGTAATAACGGCGCTGAATATCCAATAAACTCCGGTGAACCGGCTCATCAAAGGGGAATTCCGCCACCGTCCCGTAAAGATAGCCGTTCCGGACTTTTTCCGCCAGCGAAAAAAGAGGCAGGGGACGGCCAGCCATCAGGGTGAATAAGCCCTGATCGTCCAGGTTGTAAAGCTCCTCCCGGGCAATGACCTCCGCGTTAAGACCGGCCATAAGGGCCTTTTTAATCATCGCCGTGGCGGATCGAACCGACCGGTGCCAATAAACCGACCGGTACATCAGGTACTTTGAAAAAAGGATCGATTCCACGCTGGGAATTCCCCGGGAATCAATATCAAAACCCCGCTCCATCTGGGGATGAAGCCGGCTGAAAATAAAATCCACATCCTGAGCCCCATAGGGTACTCCGCAATACCGGGCGTCCCGGTTCAAATAATCAAGTTTATCCGGATCCAAGGCCCCGGAAAGCAATTTCCGGTAAAAAAACAATTCCTTTTCTTCATACCCCGATAATTTGGTATCCACAATGGCGGCGGTCAAATAGGGGTCTCCCCCGGCGTCGGCAACCAGACTTTTTACCGGCTCCGACAGGATGATTTTACCGGTTAATTCCTCATGGGAAGCCAGGGGCAGTTCCTTGAGGGAATGGGCGTAGGGAAAATGGCCCAGATCGTGGAGCAGGGCGGCGCAGAGGAAGGATCGGCCCCCGGTAAAACTAAGCCACCGGCCGGCGCCCCGTTCGGCCAGGTTGAGAAGGAGCCGTCTGGCCAGATGATACACCCCAATGGAATGGGCCGCCCGGGTATGGGTGGCGCCGGGATAGGTACCATAGGCGGGACCCAATTGAAAGATCCGGAAGAGCCGCATAAACGGGGCGGACTTGGTCAGGGCCGCCAATTGGGGGGTAAGATAAATATGGCCCCAAAGCACATCCCGAATGGGGTCGGTAAACCCCTCCCGAAGGGCGGTGTAAATGTCATTCCCCATGGTTATTCTTCCTTTACCGAAACAGTAATAGTTCCGGCTGTTCCTGTCCACATACCCTTTGACCTTTGGCCTATAAATATAGTACATTTAATTATATGAAAAGACAAATGGTTGCGTTCATGGGTCTTCTTATAGGGGGATCTTTATGTTTCAGGGGACCAGCCTTTTTGTTTTCCCAAAACAGCGATATAATTTCGCCGGCAGACAATCCCGGCAACGGAACGATCCCTCCTGTTTTGTTACGGCCCCAGCGGGGAGAAGCCCTCCGCCATCCTCAAGATGTACTTATCGGTGAATTGGGCCGGGGTCAGGCATCGGAGGATGCCTATGTCTTTGCCCGGAGTCTTATGGTAGCCCTGCTTTACAAAAACAGAAATTCCCGGCTGCTTGTTCCCCTGGGAAGCGCTTTTTGGGATGATTTTTTCGGAACCCTTAACCAAGTCAACCCTCGTAAATACCACCTGGGCGGAGGCAAAGAAGAACCCGATGGAAGCACCTCTTTTCTGTTCCGGTTTATCGGTAACACCCAGGGAATAGCCGGAGAATTATACCTTCGAAAAGAAAATAACAACTGGTATCTTGAAGAGATTATATTAGAAAAGATAAAAAATATAGGGGAAGGGGAAGAACCGTACAAATACGATTTTTCTCCCTATGAACGTTTTTTTTAAGGTGGAATATGGCGACGCCTATTAAACGTATCGAAAAGGACTTTCTTCTCAAGACTATCTACGATGAAAAGTTACCGATTAGATATTTGTATAACCGCACGGAATATATCTTTACCGTTAACCGGCCTATTAAAGATGAAATTTATCTTAAATCGGATCATCCCGTGGAAGGGATTAGACCTAAAAAAAAGATGGACCTTATGTTTGATTACCGGGGCCGGTTCATGAGTTTTTCCGTTAGAGTAAATGCCCTTAAGGATAATATCATCATCACCGATGTACCGGAATCTCTCTTCAAAAATTTGGCCCGATCCTACTTCCGGGTCAGCACCCCCCAGGACCTTAAGATCCAGCTCAATTTTTTGGGAGACCGGTACGCCCTCAGTTATCCCAAGATATCCGAATATGAACCGGAGGGCTTGAGCGATTTTATACAGCGGATGGATATTAAAAACTTCTCCGGGCTTGTTGCGCAATTGGCCCAATGGATTAAGAAAATCGCCAACGGATATAAACTGGTCATTTTTAAGGATGTAAAACCCTCCGCCATCGAGGAACGGATCCTCGCCGAAACCGGAAAGGCGCTTTTTC
The DNA here is from genome assembly GCA_031283755.1 of Spirochaetaceae bacterium. Taxonomy (GTDB): domain Bacteria; phylum Spirochaetota; class Spirochaetia; order Treponematales; family Breznakiellaceae; genus JAIRMO01. The sequence goes on along the minus strand of JAITBE010000130.1, from coordinate 3,958 downwards.
TCCCTTCAACCCTGGCCGAACTGCCCCAAACCGATCCCTACCCCAAAAAAAGACTTATCACCGAGGAGATGTTCCTTCGCTATCTGGAAAGTACCGGGGTAGAAGAAAACCATCTGACCGAGGCTCTTGACCGGTTTATCAAAGAAAAATTCGAGGCGGGGATCCTTTCCGACATCTGGATTCCTATACTTTTCCAGGAATATGTAATTGGGTATGTTCACGCCTGGATTAATAACGAAGGAATGCCTCCCTTTAATTTTTTAACCGTAACGACCCTGTATCAATTTACCAGTGTTTTTGCCTTTTCTTTAAAACTAAACGGATATTTTGAGTCGGGAAAGTTAAACAACAGGATCATTGACGGTAAGGTTATTGATATCAGCGCGTCGGGTTTGCTTTTTGCTTATCCCCATTCACACCTTGCCGCTTCCCTGCTGCCGGACAGTGAATTGGCGATCAAACTGGCCGTCCCCAACCGGACCATCCAGGCCAATGCCAAGATAGTCCGGCAATATAAAGATAATTCCATGGGCTATTTCGGCTGCCGTTTCCTGGATATGGCCCCGGAGGATGTGCGGTTTCTTTTTGAATATATCTACGGTAAACCCATGATGGATTCAGATGCAGCCTTTTTGGCCGGCGAGGTTTAGGACTCCGCATCCCCGGAACCGGGAAGGGGGATGTCGTCGTAACGGCCGGAATTGTTCCAATAGGTAAAACCGGAATTCCCCGCGGCCCGGACCCCCTCTATTTCCCGGCGGACATAATCGGCGTTATAGTAGGTACGATCATAGGCGACGTTAAGGAAAAAAGCCTGAACATAGGGCCGTACCACAATTTTGTTCCGGGCTATGCGGGCGGTTCTTCTGACACCCTGGTAGTAGATCCGGTAGGGGCGAAGTTCCGCCGGGGCCTGGGCGAGAAAATCCTGCTCAAAATGACTGGGGTAATACATGGGACAGATCACATCCACGTAGGGAGCCAAAAGTTCCACTTCCTGTCCGGTTCTGGCCCCGGTCCGGTACCAGCCGTTGGCGCCGTAAATATCAATGGAAATAGGGGCGTTGATCCGGGACCGGACATGGCGGAGAAAGGATAGGATCGCGCTTTCCATATCCATCCCCTGTTCCCGCCAACGGTAGCGGGCGTTGCTGAGGTTAACCCCATCGGTGGGAAACCGGATATAATCAAACTGAATCTCATCAAACCCCCGCTCATGAAGCTCCTGGGAGACGGCGGCGGTATATTCCCAGACTTCTTCGGAATAGGGATCCACCCAGCGTTCGTCGTAAAAGGTTCGGACAATCTCATAGGCAGGATCATCCGCGGGAAGGATCTGTACCAGGGGGTCCTGGTTTGCCGCCGGGGCCTGGCCGGGAGGGGGTTTTCGCTGCCGCCGGTCATAATAACCGATCCAGGGCCGGTTGGTTTGGGAATCCCAAACCGCGTATTTCCCGCCCCCCTTTCCGGCGAGTTCCGGATCCTTAAAAACCACGATCCGGGCAACCGTATAGATTCCCCGCTCCTTCATGGTTTTAAGAAATTGGTCGATATCCACGGGCCTGAAAACCCGGCCCTTTTCGGTAATCGCCGGGTTGCGGGGGGTAAAACGGAGACGCCCCCAATCATCCTTCATATCCACCACCGCCATGTTAAGCCCGCGGTTTTCCATCAACTCCAGGTAGGGGGTAAGGCTTTTTGCGTCCATGGTATGATTTACCGGCAGGTAGATCCCTTCCTTGGCCGATGCGGTATAGGCATAAGCGCCGTTGTTTCCGTCGGACCCGTCTAAAAGCCAAAGTTCCGAAAGATTAATAGGCTCACCACCGGGATTATCCATAAAAAGACAATCGGGCTTAATACCGGTGCTCCGGGGGAGGTTCCGGATGATCCCCGTAATATCCGTCATCTGTCTTTCCCCTTGGGAGGGATCCTGCGGGAGGATTTCCATGACGGCCCCGTCCCGAATAAACCGGAGGGCCTTTTTCCCGGCGGAAAGGGAATCTACGGCGCCCTCTTCCGCGGGGTCCGACCAGAGGAGGAGGAAACGTTTCTCCGCCCAATTCAGGCGGTATATCCGGCGGCGGAAGGTCTGGGAAACATAAACCGTCCAGGGGGATGATTCATCCTCCGGGAAAACCACGGCGACATCCGAAACTTCATCGGGGTTATTGGTGGTTTCCATTTTCGCAAGCCCCGCGTTTAATTCCGTCCACTGGGCTCCGGTTTTGCCGGGGGTAATATAATAAATACCGTAAATACTATGGGAAAGAAACACCGTAAGCTCCGGAAGTTCCGCCACCGCCACCGCCTTAATTCCGTTGGATCGATAGGGGGGCGCCCCCAAACTCTCCCAGCGGCGCCCCCCGTTTCTGGTAAGGAAAACCATATCCTTGGTGGCGCAGACCATAATATCGGGGTTCCCCGGGTTATATTCCAAATCCTTTATTTCCTGGATCAGGGGGATAAAGGATTTTTGTCCCCCTTCGTATACCTTGATGGTTTTTACCGGAAGCCCCTCATTCCTGGCCTCCCAGTTCCGCAGGTCCTGAGAAACCAGGATCCCCTGCTCCCCCAGGGTGGCCCAAAAAAATCCGGTCCATATAATTTTCCGCGCCCCTGCTTCGGTCCTGAGGGGGATCACATTTCCGCGGGAGGTCAAACTGTACAAGCCCTTGCCGGTCCCGATAAGCATGGAACTGCCCGCCGGCAAGGTCTGGGCCAAGGCAGAGGGGCCATAACCCCAGAAAAGGATAAAAAAGAACGTAATTCCTTGGAAAAGCCTTTTCATATAAAAAACTTTACTCCACATCCCAAGACTAGTACAGTACCGTCAGCGTGATTATACTATATAATATGGGAAGTGTTGAGAACAGCCTTACGAAAACCTTCGGCATTCTAACCAGCGGCGGAGATTGTCCGGGGTTAAATGCCGCTATCCGCGGGGTATGCCGGGCGGCCTATGACCGGTACCATATGAATGTCCTGGGGATTGCCAACGGGTACCGGGGCCTTATCGAGGGGGACGCCCGGTTCCTGACCCCCTGGGATTTTTCCGGAATCCTTACCCGGGGGGGAACCATTTTGGGGACAAGCCGGGAAAAACCCTTTAAATCCAGACTCGGGGAGTACGACAATGATCTGGGGGCGGATAAGGTGGAGGCCATCAAAGAAAATTACCGCAAATTCAACCTGGATTGCCTCGTAGTCCTGGGGGGAAACGGGACCAATACCACCGGTTACCTCTTGGCCAAGGAGGGGCTTAATATCATCGGCCTTCCCAAAACCATAGACAACGACATCGTCGGTACGGATCGTACCTTCGGTTTCCATTCGGCCCTTTCCATCGCCACCGAGGCCATTGACCGGCTTCATTCCACGGCCCAAAGCCATAACCGGGTCATCGTGATTGAGCTTATGGGCCATAAAACCGGCTGGCTTTCCCTCTACGCCGGGGTGGCCGGGGGAGGAGACGTGATCCTGATCCCGGAAAAACCCTATGATATCAAGGCCATAGGCCGGCACCTGGAAAAACGCTTCCAAAGCGGCCGGGGCTTTTCCATTGTGGTGGCTGCCGAAGGGGCCCTCTCGGTGGAGGAGGCGAAGATGGATAAAAAGGAACGGAAAAAATACCGGGAACAAACTCCTTCCCTGGCTTATAAGGTCGCCCGGGAGATTGAGGCGGAGACGAGGATGGAAACCAGGGCCACGGTGCTGGGATATGTCCAGCGGGGAGGGATCCCCAGCGCCTCGGACCGGGTCCTGGCCACGAGCCTGGGGACCGCCGCCGCGGAGCTTCTGGCCCGGGGAAAATACGGCAGGATGGCCGCCCTTTTGGGCAACGAGGTCGGCTCCATTGATTTAAGCATCCCCGCGGGCAAGGTCAAATACGTCCCGGAGGATCACTACATGATCGACACCGCCCTGGCGGTGGGGACCTGCATGGGGTAGCCCAAAA
>JAITBE010000059.1 GCA_031283755.1 Spirochaetaceae bacterium | reverse complement strand
TGTTACCCGCGGATGAAGGAGTGGGGGTAGCGGAAAACCCGCCTAAGCCCGCTTGCGGGCGGCGCGGGGTTGAAGCGAGGGGGAGCAGCGTCAAAAACGGCTTGTCATGGGCAAAATTGATATCCTATGACATCAATAGCGCTCCCCCTTCTTAACTTGTTGACAGTGGGGAATTGTCCCTCCCCGCAGGACTCCGCCGGTAAACGCAAAATGGCGTCAGGCGGACCGGTTGTATATTTTAGAATAATCAGGATAATGAAGGACTGGGGGACATGATGATTGACCTGCGCAGTGATACGGTAACACAACCCACCGCCGAGATGCGAAAAGTTATGGCCGAAGCAGTGGTGGGGGATGACGTTTATGGGGATGACCCTACCGTCAACGAGCTTGAACGGCTGGGGGCGGAGCTTGTCGGCAAAGAAGGGGCGGTTTTTGTGCCCTCCGGAACCTTTGGGAACCAGCTGGCCCTGTTTACCTGGTGCGCCCGGGGAACAGAGGTGATCCTGGGGAATGAATGTCATATTATCCAGCACGAGGCCGGAGCGGCATCGGTTATCGCGGGGGTTCAAACCAGGCCCGTTCCCGCTCCCAACGGGGTTTTGCCTTTAGAAACGGTCCGCCGGTACATACGGAAACGGGACCTCCACGCCCCGGCTACCTCCCTGGTGTGCCTTGAAAACGCCCATTCCCTGGGCAGGGTGGTGTCCCTGGCGGATATGGACGGGATTAAGGCCCTTGCCGCCGGGGCGGGCCTGCCGGTTCACCTGGACGGGGCCCGGATCTTCAACGCGGCCCATGCCCTGGGGGTGGACGCCCGGGAAATTGCCGCCCGGACCGATTCGGTGATGTTCTGCCTGTCCAAGGGGCTCTGCGCCCCGGTGGGTTCCCTTCTGGCGGGACCCGAGGATTTTGTCCGGGAGGCCCGGTATAAACGGAAAATTATGGGGGGCGGTATGCGCCAGGCGGGGATCCTCGCCGCCGCGGGGCTCGTCGCCCTCCGGGATATGACGGGCCGCCTTGCCGACGATCATCGCCGGGCAAAAAAACTCGCCCGGGCCCTGACGGCTATCCCCGGCGTCCTGCTTAACCCCGATGAAACAGAGATCAATCTGGTGTTTTTTTCTTTTCCTCAGGCGGAGGAAAGCGGGGAGGCAAAAAAAATAACGGAATTTTTTGCGGAACGGAATATTTTGATCAACCTTCCGGATGAGGGGGTGTTCCGGTTCGCTACCCACCATGGGATAGGGGATGAGGAGATTGAGATCATTCTGGAAACCTGCAAAGCGGCCTTTAGGGAAGCGCGGTAGATGAATGCCTTTGAAGTTCGCAGGAACCGGCTCTACGACTGGATGGCCATGGAGGGGGTTGCCCTGGCCATGTTTGAGGACTGTGAAAGCCGCCGGGACCCTTCCCTGCGCTGGCTCACCGGTCAGCCCGGAGACGCCCTGCTTTTCCTTTCCCTGGACCGGCAGTCCCTCCTTGTACCCTGGGATATCAATATGGCCGTATTATATGCCCAGGCGGAAATGGTCGTCCCCTACGCCGAATTTGAACGGCGGCCCATCAACGCCCTGCGGGCGGCGGTGGAATTTCTTAAAACGCCCTTTGGTTCCAAGGTGGAAATTCCCGCGGTTACCCCCTATCCGGTCTTTCTGCAATATGTGGAAGCCCTGAGCGATTTTGATATTCTATGCCGGAACAGCGGCATCCAGGAAGCGGCCCAGCAATTACGGGCCATTAAGGATGAAGAGGAGATCCGCATATACCGCAAGGCCGCGGATATTACCAATAATATTATTACCCTGTTGGAAAACAACATACGCTCCGGCAGCCTTAAGACCGAAACCGACGTCGCCCTTTTTATCGAAAACGAGGGACGGCGGCAGGGCTGTGACGGTACGGGGTTTGAAACCCTGGCGGCGGGTCCTGCCCGGAGCTTCGGCATCCACGCCTTTCCCCCCTATACCGGGGGGCCCTTTGCCGCCCCGGGCATGTCGATCCTTGATTTCGGTCTAAAATATCTGGGATATACCACTGATGTTACCCTGACCTTTGTCCGGGGCGCCCTGTCAAATCAGCAGGAAAAGATGCTTACCCTGACGGAAAGGGCCTATAAGCTGGCCTTCTCCATGATTCAGGACGGGGTTTCCGCCCGGAAAGTGGCGGTATCCGTGGATGCCCTTTTTGAAAAATCAAAAAAGGCCATGCCCCACGGCCTGGGGCATGGTATAGGCTTGGAGGCCCATGAGGCGCCCGCCTTGCAGAGCCGCTCTGATAACACCTGGCAGCTCAAGCCGGGGATGATCTTTACCCTTGAACCGGGGCTCTACGATCCGGTTATGGGGGGCTGCCGTTTGGAAAACGACATACTCCTTTCGGATACCGGCGTGGAGGCCCTTACCAAGGCGCGGATCATCCGGCTTTAGCCTACCCTCCCCCATTCACTTGGGAAGGGAGGAGGTTTAGGGAAATTGTAACAAATCCTTAATTTGTTGACCGTGGGGAGTCAGAGGGTGGCTGGGGGAAACCGTATGATGAGTACCCCCTTTTTGCGGGTAAAGTCATAGTTAAAGGACTGAACGCTGCCATGGGGATAGGGAAAAGCGCAGGACGACGAAAAGGTATAGTCGGGAGTGGGATAGAGGGTAACGACGGCCTGGTAGCTTATTCCCTTTTGAAATGAAGGGGAACTCATGGGAACGAACGAAACCGGCTGCTTGGCGGACTCCTCCCAGGTGATTATTCCGAGAGCCTCGGGGGCGATAAAGCTTTTCGCCGGGGCGGAGGCTGGTTTTGGTTTGGATATATGGGGAGCCATATCAAAAGCCGATACTATTTGGGCGGCATCGGTACGCAGATATTGAATCGTGCCGAGACGCCTGACATCGGGATCAAGGTTGGCGGCGGGCTGGATAATTACCGTGTTGTTGGGATAATAAAAGCTTATCGCCGGATCAAACATCCAGCCTTTTTTCGCCGTCAGGGTTATATCCGCGCAATATAAGGCGCCTTCGGCAAAGAAGTCCTGGCGGCCGTTGAGGTCGTTCTGTGCAAAATCCTTCCAGCGCACGGTAATCTCCAGGTCCGCCCGTTCCGGAAAGGAACGGGGTATCCGCGCCCCCGCCGCCGGAACGGGGATGTAGCTTAGAAGATTGTAATCGGCGATGATGTGCATGTTCTTTCCGGCGGCATCTATCTGTTTTCCTTTGGAGATAAGATCTCCGGCTATGGGTAAAGAACATCCCGAAAGGGTCATACCCGCCACGACGATCGCCATTGTTATAAAACGTATAAAATTCATAAAATCCACCAAACGCTGCGGGTTTTTTTTCACTGTCCTTAAAAACCTTACCGCGCAATAATTTTACGGAAAAACCGCTCCACTTCCGTATTCCATGGAGCGATTTCCACCGGGGGCCGCCGGAAATCCAACCGGGATCCGGCGGTTCCCCTTGTCTAAATTAATCAAATTTGAGTTTTTTTCAAAATGCCGGTTTTAAGCCCAAAAACGCGGCCAAAACCGGCGGATAAGCGGGCGTATCCCGGTAAAAGTAAATTCACCGCCCGGATTCCGAATAGACATAAGCCGGGCCTCTGTTATATAACGAGAGAAGGAGGAGCTATGTTAACACCCAAAATAGAACCCAGGATAAAGCAATACCTTGAATTTCTGAAATTGAACCGGTACCGGGAAGTGGCGGCCCTCAATTTTGAAACCTTTGAAACGGATAAAACCTTCCGCGGCCCCCCGGAACAGGCGGCATGGAAAAAAATAACCAGTCCCTATCAATACGGTACCCCCTGGCATTGTTCCTGGTTCAAGGCGGTCTTCCGCTGTCCCGGTAACGCCGCTTACCCTCTGTTCCTCCGGGTAATACCCAACGCCGACTCCCTGGTGTTCATCGACGGAAAACCCCAAGGCGCCTTTAACCCCTTTCATAAAAAGGTGAAGGTCCCGGATGACGGCCGGGAGCACACCCTCCATGTGGAAGCCTATGCCGGGCATCCCTATCCGGGCTGCCATCCCGGTGAGGAAGAACATATCATGCTCACCCTGGGGAGGCAGCTCAAGGCTTATCCCAACACCTTTGAGGGCGGTTCCCTGGTGGAACGGGTCGAACCGGTATACTCCCTGTATTATGATGTCAAATGCCTTTTTGAGCTTGCCGGTACTTTGGATGAGAATTCCCTCCGCAGGGCCCGGATCCTTAAAGGACTCTACGACGCTTTGGGGGAGATCCCCCTTACCGCCGGGGGAAAAGCCCTGGAGAAAGGGGCGGAAAAGGCCGCCCAAATCATCGGGCCCCTTTTGGCGGCAAAAAACGGGCCCACGGCGCCGGAGATTCACCTGGCGGGCCATGCCCACATAGACCACGCCTGGCTCTGGCACATCGGGGAAACCGAACGGAAGGCGGCCAGAACCTATATCAATATGGCCCGGCTTGCCGAGGAATACCCGGAATTCGTTTTTATCCAGTCCCAGCCCGCCCAGCTTGAAATCGTCAAAAACGAATACCCCGCGATCTTTTCCGCGGTAAAGGAAGCCTATCAAAAGGGAAACTGGGAGCCCAACGGCGGGATGTGGGTGGAAGCGGATTGTAATATCACCGGGGGGGAGTCCCTGATACGGCAATTTTTGGTCGGCAAGGCGGCGAATAAGGAGATGTTGGGGTATGACAGCGACACCCTCTGGCTTCCCGACGTGTTCGGGTATGCCGCGGCGCTGCCCCAAATCCTCTCGGGCTGCGGGATCAAGTATTTTGTAACCAGCAAAATAAGCTGGAACGACACGACCCGTTTCCCCTATGACACCTTTATCTGGCGGGGCATAGACGGCAGCGCCGTCAAAACCCATTACCTCTCCTCCCCCTATGGGTACAACGGGAAGGTAAGCCCCGGAAGCCTGGCCGAACTATGGGGGAAAATTCAGCATAAGGAGATTCAGTCCGCCGCGATCAACGCCGTGGGAGAGGGCGACGGCGGGGGCGGTACGGTCCGGGGGGATCTGGAGATGGCCCGGCGGCTTACCGACCTGGAAGGGGCCCCCAGGGCGGCCTGGAAAAAGGTTTCCGCGGCCCTGGACGCCATTTTCGGCGGTTCCCAAGAGTGGCCCGAGTGGCGGGGGGAACTATACCTGGAACTGCACCGGGGAACCTATACCACCCAGGCCAAAACCAAGGCGTATAACCGCCGCCTGGAATTCGGCCTGCGGCATACGGAACTGCTTTTCACCATCGCGGCCCAGGAGGGCTGGGCTTCCTATCCTGCCGAGGCCCTGCTTGGTTTTTGGAAAAAACTGCTCACCAATCAATTCCACGATATTATCCCCGGCTCGTCCATAAACCGGGTATATGTTGAGGCGGAAGCGGAGTATCAAAAAATAGAACAGGGCCTAGGGGAAATTACCGGGAACCTGCGGCGACAGGTCCTGGCTCCTCTGGGGGGCGGCCTGGCGCTGTTCAACGACCTGTCCTGGGAGCGGGAAGATCCGGTGGTGTTTTCCCTTCCCGGCTCAGGCAAAAACCCGGTCCTCCAGCGGGCCGCCGAGGTGTATCCCGCCCAGGTTTACCAGGACCTGGATGGCAGGGAAAAACTCATCAGCGCCCCCAGGATACCCTCCCTGGGGTGGGCCCATTTCCGCCTTGCCGAGGGGGCCGGGGAGGCGTCTCCCTTCACCTTTACCGGCGAAACCCTGGAAACCCCCTTCTACCGGCTCCGTTTCGACGACGCGGGCCGTATCGCCGGCCTTTTTGACCGCCGCCTGAACCGGGAAATGGTCGCCCCCGGGGGAAAATTCAACCGCTTTATCAGCGCCCAGGACCTACCGGTTCTCTGGGACGCCTGGGATATTGACGCCGATTGGACCAGGTTTCAGGAGGATGAGAACCGGCTCCAAGCCACCACGATTGCCGGCGGCCCGGTATGTTTCCGCATCCGCCGCAATTACGCCATCGGCCGTTCCTCCACCCTGGTTCAGGATACGGTGTTTTACGCCCGGAACCCCCGGATCGACTTTGAGACCAAGGTCCAGTGGCAGGAACAACGGCGGCTCCTCAAGGCGGGTTTTGATACCGCCATCGACGCGGTTCAGGTCCGCTGCGAGGTTCAATACGGTCATCTGCTGCGGAACACCCACCGGAACCTGCCCCAGGATCGGGCAAAATTTGAGATATGCGCCCATAAGTGGATCACCCTGGAGGAAGAGGGGGGAGGGATCGCCTTGCTCAACAACGCCAAATACGGCCACCACGCGGCCGGGGGGCATATAGGGATCACGTTGCTGCGCTCACCCGTGGCCCCGGACCCCACCGCCGACCAGGGGGAGCAGCGTTTTACCTATTCCCTGCTGCCCTTTACCGGGTCCTTTGGGGAAGCGGGAATTGTCCGGGCGGGGTACGAGCTTAACTCCCCGGCCACGGCGGAAATTTCCGCGGAAGTTTCCGCGGACACGCCGGCTTCCGGCAAGGGGGATTATTCCCTCTTTACCCTGGACGGACAGGCGGTGATTGTGGAAAGCGTTAAGGCCCCGGAAGCCGCCGCCCAGGCCCCGAAGGGGAGCGTCGTCATCCGGCTCTACGAAAGCCTGGGGGGCCGGGCCGAAACAACCCTTCGTTTCTCCCGGGAACTCGCCTCCGCCGCGGTGATGGATATGCTGGAGACAAACCCCCGGAGCCTTGTGGTTTCGGGGAAAACCCTGACCCTGGACTTTCGGGCCTTTGAGATCAAGACCCTCCTCGTGACCTTGGGTTAACTAGATGTCCGTTAAGTCCACGTCCAAATGCACAAAGCGGTGGAAGGAAATCCCGATTCATTCTGCGATTCTTCCTGTTGTATTTACCGGTTGAATTCGGATATGCTTTTCCACAGGAGATCATTATGGAACATGACAAGACTGTTCATCTCATCGGCAACGCTCATATCGATCTGATTTGGCTTTGGAAATGGGAAGATGGTCTCCGGGAAATTCGCGCGACCTTTGCTTCCGCTTTGGACAGAATCCGGGAACACGGGGCATTTATTTTTACTTCTGCCTGCGCGTATTATTACAGCCTGGTGGAGCGGACAGACCCTGTCCTGTTTGAAGGGATCAGGGAAGCGGTAAAAGCCGGGCGCTGGTGTATTGCCGGGGGATGGTGGCTGCAGCCGGACTGTAATGCTCCGACAGGGGAAGCTTTTGTCCGTCAGGGATTGTACGGCCAGGGCTATTTTATGGAGAAGTTCGGGAAACGGGCCCGTTTTGGATACAATGTGGATTCCTTTGGCCACCATGGTAACCTTCCCCAGATTTTAAAGAAATCGGGAATGGAAGCCTATGTTTTCATGCGTCCCGGGGCGCATGAAAAAAAACTACCCTCCAACCTTTTTTTTTGGAAGGGAATCGACGGTTCCGAGGTGTTGGCATGCAGACTGATACCGGGTTACAACAACTCCAGCGATTGGGGGAAAGGGCTGGAAGAAAAGATACTCCGAATCAGGGAACATGTCGAATCCGGCGAGATACCCCTGATGTGCTTTTACGGTGTGGGGAATCATGGCGGGGGCCCGACCCGGGAAAACCTTGCTGCCATTGATGGCCTCCGGCAACGGAAGACCGGAATCCTCTACAGTGATCCGGAAACCTATTTTGACCAGGTCCGCGGGCTGGGTCCCTGGCCGGTACTGCAGGATGAGCTGCAGTACCATGCCATAGGTTGTTACAGCGCCTTAAGCCGGCTAAAAAAGGCGAACAACCTGACCGAACAGATGCTTTTGTCTGCGGAAAAGACCCTGGCGGTCATAGGCGAAGGCGATGACCGTCAGGAACATCAGGAAACCATCCGGGAAGCCTGGAAAAAGGTGTTGGTGAATCAGTTCCACGATTCCCTGGGGGGTTGTTCCATACCGGAGGCCTATCCCAAGATCTTTGGGGCCTACGGCTGGGGACAGGAGACGGCGAACCAGATAAACGCCCTGCTCCTCAACCGCCTCGCTTCCCGGATCGAGACCTTCAAAGATGGTTCCACCCTGGTCCTGTGGAATCCCCATCCATGGGAGCTTAAAACCGCAGTGGAAGTTCTGGCTATTGCCGACGCTATCCGTGACGCAGAGGACAACGACATACCCTTTGAACTGACGCCTTCCAATGCCGTTACCACGGGGTTCTTCTCCGGGATCATGCGGTTTGTGGCGGTCCTGCCGCCGCTGGGTTACCGGATTTATAAATTGATCAACCCGAGGGATGAATTCGACGCCGTCCCGGAGATCCGTTACAGCAGGACCGGATCGAACCGCCTCGTGTCGGATCCCGTCGCCCTGGTTATTGACCGGGAGACGGGTTTTATCACTTCGATCTATGACGAAGAAAGGCATATCGAATATCTTGATCAAGAAGGAATTGGACCGGTGATCATTGATGATGATTCCGACACCTGGACTCACGGAATTTCCTCTTATAGAGGGGCGCTACGGAAGATGCGGTTGGAATCCTTCAATTTGATTTCCCAGGGGCTGGTGACCACCGAGTATGAGATCCGTTATACCCTTTTGCAAAGCAAGGTCATCATGCGGGTTATGGTAAACGGCGCGCTCCGCACCGTGGATCTCCGGATCCGGGTTTTATGGAATGAGGGCCACAGGCTGCTCAAATTGCGGATAAGCTCCGCCTTTAGAAACGAGGTCTTTGTATCCGGTATCCCCTACGGCTCGATTGAGCGGGCTGCGGACGGGACCGAATGGCCCATACAGCGCTGGGCCGTCCTTAGCGCGGAACGCCATTCCGGAGCCTTTGACAGTTCCTGTCCTGCTCTGGGGGTGGTTAATGACGGAATTTACAGTTGCAGCGTCGAATCCAATGCCCTGGGCCTTACCCTGCTGCGGAGCCCCCTCTTCTCCCACCATGAACCGGCTCATCCTCCACCGGATATCCAGCCCAGATACATCGATCAGGGGGAACATGAATACCATGTCCGGCTTCACCTCTGCACGGGGCAGACGGGGAAGGATGAATATGCCCGGCGGGCCCTGGAGCTTAACCAGCCGCCGGCCTATGTAATCGAATCGGCTCATCCGGGGACCCTACCGCCCGAGCAAAGTTATTGCCGGGTGCGGCCCGATTCAGGCAGCCCCGGGAATACTACGGTGATCATATCAACCATAAAACGGGCCGAAGATGATAAAGGCTGGATAATCCGGGCGGTAGAAGCGGGGGGAATCCGGGCCTCGGTGATCATCGATTGTAACTGGCTGGAATTACAGGGGACTTTTTCCTTTGAACCCTTTGAGATCAAGACGATACGGATTTCCGGCGGTTCCATGAGGGAGACCAATTTACTGGAAGAATAGCCTCAGGACCCGCTCATCGCTTCACGGGCAATACTGGGCGGGGCAGTTCGGCTGACCGCCTCCCGCTCAAAAACCGGCATTAGGATCCTGCTCAGGGCGTGGAGGTGTTGTTCCTGCAGGCCGTCCCCCGGCAAAACTATGAATACCATAGACCGTCCTTTTGGCCAAAAAACGACAATTTTTTTCACCCAAGCCGAATTTTCTTGACCTTTATGCGCAAGATGGGTATGTTTTAATCATTGAACCAGTTTCAAAACTGCGTCTAGTATAAGGGTAGATCCCTGGATGAAATAAGTCCCCTGGTTTGGGGCTGCTAAAAAAAAGTAGGACGTTTTCATGTCAAAACACACTTCTCATGAGGATGAACTCAAGCAGGGGGGAAATGGTACCCCGGAGGACACCGAAAAACAGGCCTCTGAAACGGCTGGGGTATCGGCGGCGGGCGCTGAAACGGGCTGCGAGGCGGATAAGGAGATCGAAACTCCGGATCCTGCGGCGCAGATTCAGGTTTTGGAAACCAAGCTTGCGGAAGCCACGGATCAATACCTCAGAAAGGCCGCGGAATTTGAAAATTTCCGTAAGCGGATGAACCGGGAAAAGCAGGAAGCCATAGATTTTGCGAATCAAGCCTTGCTCCTGGACCTTATCCCCATTATTGACGATTTTGAGCGGGCCATAAAATCCGCCGAAGGCGCCGGGTCAAGCTCCCCGGAGTTTACAAGCCTCTATGAAGGCATTGGCATGATCGAAAAACGCCTGGTTTCCCAGCTTGAAAACAAGTGGGGGCTTAAACATTTTGATTCCACCGGCGAGGCCTTTGATCCAACCCGGCATGAGGCGATTATGATGGAAAAGTCCGCTGAAATTTCCGAACCCGTGGTGGCGGAAGATTTTATTAAAGGGTATATTCTCAAAGATCGGGTGGTGAGGAGCGCTAAGGTGAAGGTCCTGATGCCGGAGGAGTCCCGGAATTCTGAGGATGCCCCCGGAGAAGGCGGAGCGGAAACTTAATTTTGTACTCGGGGGAGCGGTTCCAAACCTCGTTTTTGGGGCAGTTTCCTTATATATATTTATATTGGGCAGAAAATCCGGGCTTTTGACTGGTTTTTCCAAGAGTTAGTTCCAAAGAGCAACCGGATTTTGGAATGAACTCTATGGATATATTTTATGGATAATTTTGGAAAAGAGCCTTGGATTTAGTATCTTCTAAAAAGGAGCATAAAAATGGGTAAGATAATCGGAATCGACCTGGGAACTACTAATTCATGCGTCGCCGTTCTTGAAGGCGGCGAACCTATTGTTATTCAAAATTCCGAAGGGGGCCGTACTACTCCCTCTATTATTGGTTTCACCAGTAAGGGGGAACGGGTTGTGGGTCAGCCGGCGAAAAATCAGATGATCACCAACCCCGAAAATACTGTTTATTCTATTAAAAGATTTATGGGCCGCCGTTATTCGGAGGTTCCCGGGGAAACCAAACTGGTTCCCTATAACGTGGTAGAACAGGGTGACGATGTCCGGGTGAATATTGACGGGAAGTTGTATTCTCCCCAGGAAATATCCGCTTTCGTCTTGCAGAAGATGAAAAAAACCGCCGAAGACTATCTGGGCGAAACGGTTACCGAAGCGGTGATCACCGTACCGGCCTATTTTAACGACGCCCAGCGCCAGGCCACCAAGGACGCGGGAAAAATCGCGGGGCTTGAGGTTAAACGGATCATCAACGAGCCCACCGCGGCTTCCTTGGCCTTTGGATTTAACAAGGATCAGAAAAAAGAAAAAACCATCGCCGTCTATGACCTGGGCGGCGGTACCTTCGATGTTTCTATCCTGGAACTGGGAGAAGGGGTTTTTGAGGTCAAATCCACCAACGGCGACACCCATCTGGGGGGCGATGACTTTGACCGCCGGATCATGGAATGGCTTATCGCGGAATTCAAGAAGGATTCGGGGATAGACCTCGGGCTGGACCGGATGGCCCTGCAACGGCTCCGGGAAGCTTCGGAAAAGGCCAAGATCGAGCTGTCCGCCATGCAGACCACGGAGATCAACCTTCCCTTTATCACCGCGGATCAGAGCGGCCCCAAGCATCTTCAGAAAACCCTGAGCCGGGCGAAATTTGAGCAGATGGTTCAGGACCTTTTGGAGCGGTCCAAGGAACCCTGTAAAAAAGCCCTGGCAGATGCCCAGCTTAACGCGGACCAGATCGACGAGGTGATCCTGGTGGGAGGATCCACCCGGATCCCCGCGGTTCAACAGATCGTCAAGGACCTTTTCCGGAAGGAACCGAACCGGGGGGTCAACCCCGACGAGGCGGTAGCCATCGGCGCGGCCATTCAGGGGGGTATCCTGGGCGGGGATGTCAAGGACGTCCTCCTCTTGGACGTAACTCCCCTCTCCCTGGGAATCGAGACCCTGGGCGGGGTGATGACCAAACTTATCCCCCGGAATACCACCATTCCCACCCGGAAGAGCCAGATCTTCTCCACTGCCGCGGACGGACAAACCGCGGTTTCCATCCAGGTCCTCCAGGGGGAACGGGAAATGGCCAGTCAAAACCGGGTCCTCGGACGTTTCGATCTGGTAGGAATTCCGCCGGCGCCCCGGGGGATACCCCAGATAGAGGTTACCTTCGACATTGACGCCAACGGTATAGTCCACGTATCCGCCAAGGACCTGGGTACCGGCAAGGAACAGAAGATCCGTATCGAAAGTTCCTCGGGGCTCTCGGATACCGATATTGATCGGATGGTTAAAGAAGCGGAACTCCACGCCGAAGAGGACAAAAAGGAACGGGAAATTGCGGAGGTCAGGAACGAAGCGGATTCCATGATTTACAGTACCGAGAAAAACATCAAGGACCTTGGGGACAAGGTAAATCCCGCGGATAAATCCAAGGCCGAAGAGGCCATTGCCGACCTCCGCCGGGCCCTGGAAGGGGGGGAACCCCAGACCATTAGGGATAAAACCGAGGCCCTGAAACAGGTTTCCTATAAGATCGCCGAAGAGGTGTACAAACAAACCGGCGCTCAGCCCCAGGGGCCCGGTCCCGAAGCAGGCCCCGGTCCGGGGAATCCCCAGGAAGGCGGCAATACCAGAAGCGCGGAAGATGCGGATTACGAGGTAGTGGACGACAATAAATAGTGAAGAAGGGAAGTTATAAAAGTTAGAAGTTAGCGGGGGGAAGGGGGAAGTTAAGGACGATCCTGCTTCTCCCTTCTCACTGGTAACTTCTCCCTCTATATACAAAGGGTGTTGATGTGGCCAAACGTGATTATTATGAAGTGCTGGGCTTACAAAAAAACGCGTCCAAGGATGATATAAAAAAGGCATACCGAAAACTCGCCATTCAATATCATCCGGATAAAAATCCGGGGAACAAGGAAGCGGAGGAGAAATTCAAAGAAGCCACCGAAGCCTACGAGATCCTCTCGGATGACCAAAAAAAAGCCGCCTACGACCAGTTTGGATTCGCCGGGGTCGAAGGGATGGCCGGTTCCCAGGACTTTTCATCCGCCTTCCACGGTTTTGAGGATATTTTTGGGGATTTTTCCGGCATTTTTGACACCTTTTTTGGCGGTGGTGGCGGCGGCGGAAGCCGTTTCCGCGGGAGCAGTTCTTCCGGCAGGGTCAAACAGGGGGCGAACCTCCGCTATGACATCGAAATACCCTTTAAAGACGCGGTTTTTGGTACCAAGGTGGAGATCCAGTACTCCCGGAACGAAACCTGTGAAACCTGTAAGGGTACGGGAGCGGCTAACGGGGCGGGCAAAAAGGTCTGTCCCACCTGCGCCGGTTCAGGCCAGGTACGGCACAGCCAGGGCTTTTTTTCCGTGGCCTCCGCCTGTCCTGCCTGCGGCGGCGAGGGGTACATCATCGAACAGCCTTGTAAAGAATGCGGCGGCTCGGGAACCCGGAAAAAACGGCAGAAGATCATGGTTACCATCCCCGCGGGGGTGGAAAACGGAAAACGGGTGGTCATTCCCCGCCAGGGAGACGCCGGCCCCGGGGGCGGTCCGCTGGGGGATCTCTACGTGTTTATTCGGGTTAAGCCCCATGAATATTTTGAGCGCCAAAATCTGGACCTCTACTGCGCGGTCCCCATATCCGTAACCCAGGCGGCTTTAGGGGCGGATATTCAGGTCGTTACCCTGGAAAATAGAACCATCAAAGTCAAGGTCCCCATGGGAATCCAAAACGGCAAACTCCTCCGTATCCGGAACGAGGGGGTCCCCTCCGGCGGACACCGGGGCGATCTCTACATCAAACTTCTGGTCCAAATTCCCGCCAAATTGAGTAAACGCGGCAAGGAACTTATGGAAGAACTCGCCCGGGTTGAAGGGGAAAACGATTCCCCCAAGCCTATTCCGCTGTCGGAGATAGCAAGGGAATGA
>JAITBE010000017.1 GCA_031283755.1 Spirochaetaceae bacterium | reverse complement strand
CCAATTCCATGCCAGCCTTCGTCAGGATATTCCCATGCCTGGGGTAGCTCTTTTTTAACCATATCAAGAATACTGCCCTTGAACAGTTCCTTTGACTCGTTGTCAAACTCTTGAAGAGTTCCACTTATTGACACAGCGGCGCGAATTGTATCCTCCGATTGGGTAATTAGACCCGCTATTGCCTTGTCCATTTCCGTATCCTCCGATTTCCCGCACAGCGATTTTACCGCCGCGATGAGTTGTCTAAGATTTTCCCGTACGGGAATCGTTGTTTCCGGTGTATTTTCATTTTCCCGCGCACACGCCTCAAGCCAAGTGAGAATGTCGTCCCTGAACGAGAGCGGCACATAGTCGTCCTTGCCAAGGTCGGCCTTTGAAAAATCTGACGGTTCATGTCCGTCAACGGTCAAGTAGAGTACCGGGACATGGCTGTTCCGGTTTTTCGTCCTGGCAAAGGCAAAGTAATCGGCAATCTGCTTCGGCTGGTCTCCAGCCTCAATTTTGACCTCAATGGGGACAAAGACATTGCCGTCTTCAAGAACGATGTCGATGCGGCGGTTTTCATCGATGACATACTCTGTCGCCACCCTCGTGTGTTCAATGTCAAGCGCCAGGCGGCCAGATGCTTGCACCTTTAGCAGTTTGGAGGCTATTGTCTCCCAGAACAGCTTAAGATACAGGCTGCTCCTGCCATGTGCCCCTTTCGGATTCAGCAAGTCTGCCAGCACCCGGCACATTATGACCTCTTGGCGCGCAATGCCGGCGACCTTGAAGATGTTGTACTTCTCCCCGGTTTTTTGCCACTGCGCTTCGTAACGCTTGATGATGTCCTTAACGCCGTCCAATAACCGGGCGGCGTTAGTTTCCAATGTTTGTTCCATCAAGAAATTCCTTTACGCGAAATATTTTTTTATAAAAATACCCAACAAAACAAATGGCACAAGCCCGACTGCGGTTTCCTGTAGCCCCACTCCGGACCGGGAATAAATCGTTTGGAAGTGGTGAAAAGCTCCGGGTATGCGCCTGGCAATGAAAAAAAGCTGAACGGTGGGGAAGAACAAAAAAATAACGCCCCTCTGGGGAAAATCTACGCTATATCCTAGTAACCTATCGGGGGGGGGTAAAGCAGCTAGAGCCCATTTAGGGCTATTCAGGGAGAAAACGCCGCCGCTCGGAGGCTGGCTTAACAAAGCAACATACCTGAACAACGCGCCGGCGCGACAAGGCGATCTGTTAAGGAACGTTACCTCGAAGAAGGCGGCAGCGCAAAGGCCGCGATACGGAATAGCGGTATCGGGGCGCAGGACAGGGGAGGAGGATGCGGCGGCATGGGGGAAAAGGTACGGAGCGACGTTCATGACAGGATCCTCCTTGCGGTGTGTATTGGGAATATCAGCATAACATACCGCCGACGGAGCGATCAAGGGGCCTTTCGTGGCATATAACAATTATCATTATCCTTTTACACACTCATAAAGTTCAAGTATGTTTTCCTTCCATTGCTCGACCAGTTCAGGCGGCTCAATAGGGCTTGCCTCGCTGCCAAACGACAGTACCCATGAAAGCACTTTATCGTATTGTGTACTGGTAAATTCAATAATTATTCCTTCGTCGTCTTTCTGTTCGGTTATTTTCTGGTCTTTGGCCCATAGCCTGTCTCGAATATCCTTTGCCACAAATTCGTTAAATGCTATCTTGAAACGCCGCTTTTCTCCGGTAAATATGCCAAAACAACTACCGTCGTTTTGCGTACAGTAATCAAAATCTTTCGGCAGACTGAAACTCTCATTTGTTATAGAGACATTCTTCATCCGGCTTAAGGAGAATATCCGTATCGCGGATCGTTCCTCCGCATGGCCATATAAAAACCATGCCCCTGTATCAAACAGCAACTGGTAAGGCCGCACAAGCCGGGTTTTATAGTCGTCGTCAAAATACCCGTTATATTCAAAAGCGATAACTCTGTTTTCTTTCATAGCGTCAACAATCATGTTCCAGGTCTCGGGCTTAACCGGAGCGGAAGGTACAGGCGGTACGATAATCCTTTTTTCGTACCATGTCGTTCTTTCGCCGTCTTCATTATCGTCGGGCGACAGCGGGGCGGTAATGTCGTTCAGCAGCCGAACCGCCGGCTCATAAAGCGGCGTGTTTTTATACAGGGAAACAAGGGATTTTGCCATACCCAAAGCCAGCATATCATCAGCGGCGGCGAACCGTGCCGGCAGCCTGAACGTTTTTTGGGTATAGTACCAGCCCCGCTCTTTGGCGCTGTATTCAATCGGCGCATTGAGGCTATCCCGCATATATTCAATATCCCGGTAGATAGTCGCCGTCCCAACCTCGTATTCCCCGGCCAAATCGTGGACATTAGGATATTTTCCGGCGGCAATCTCCCGGTCGATAAAATAAATCCGCGCAAGAATTGCCCTCGGCAGGTGTTTTCTGGTTTCCATGTCCCTATTGTACCCCCATTGGTTAATCATAGAGTGATGGGGTAAAAAAAACTATCCTCCAATATAAGACTGCATTCCCAAAAATTGAAGTTTTGGGAATGTCTTACCAATCTAAAAATATACCGTAACTGGTTAATCACAGTTGAAAGAGAACCAGGAGTTCAGGAGGTTTCTGCTTCGGGGAACGGAAAAGGTTAGCACGGAATGGGGCTTACTGGCCTTTGGGTACAACATGAAAACCGGATACCGGGACAAAAGAGGGTATAAAACCGGGATTATTCCCGGACAAATTCCAGGAAAAACAAAACCATCCTCATCTTTGTCGTCCGATGAAACATAGGGCTGCCCTGGGTGATACTTCCTGGACGGCCCCTATCTCTTAGGCGCTGCATTTGTTTGAACGGAGGCTCGTTCGATAGGAAGTCTATTATACCTCCCTGCGTAAGCGGGTTCTTGGGTTTAATACCAAATTTTTGTGAGCGTTGCGTCCTTTGAGCCGGAGCAAGGTATTAAACCAGACTTTCGAATAAAAATTGAAGGAGTTATATAAAATGGAGATTAGCGCGGCTGATGTTAAAAAGCTTCGGGAAAAAACCGGAGCGGGAATAATGGAATGTAAAAACGCTTTGACCAGTACCCAGGGTGATTTTGCAAAAGCGGAAAAATTATTAAAAGAAAAGGGGCTCGCGGCGGTTGAAAAGCGGGCGGGCCGGGCAACCAATGAAGGGAAAATCTTTATCAAAATAAAGGACCGGACCGCGGTTCTGGTGGAATTGGCATCGGAAACGGATTTTGTTGCCCGGAATCCCGAATTTATCGTTTTGGGCGGGGCCATTACCGACCGGATTTTGGAGAAGGGGTATGCCGAACCCAACGATGAACTTAACGGGATGGTAAGCGATCTGGCCACCAAGATCCGGGAAAATATGAGCCTTAAACGGGTACAGGTGGTAAAAGCCGCCGCCAATGAATACCTGACCCAATACATCCATGGGGATGGGGCCATCGGGGTGGTGGTAAAAATGGGCGCCGATAAGGGAGAAATATATGAAAAGGAAGAAGCAAAAAACTTCGCCTTTAGTTTAGCCCTCCATATAGCGGCCTTTAATCCTCTAGCCTTGGATAAAAGTAAGATTGATCCGGTTTTTCTAAAGGAACAGGAAGATATTTTCCGCAAACAATTGGAAGGGGATGAAAAACTTACGGGGAAACCCCCACAGGTTCTGGATAATATCCTGAAGGGCAAGGTGAATAAGTACCTGGCGGATGTCTGCCTCCTGGATCAAGGGTATGTAAAGGACGAAAAAATAACCGTTGCTCAGGCTTTGGCGGATTACGGTAAACAGTTGGGGGCAAAACTCACCATTAATGACTATGTATACTTAAAAGTAGGTCAGTAACCCTAACCCGCCCGATATGCCTTGGAAAACCGGGCATACCGGGGGTGAGAAGCGCTCAATAGAAGGAGTGGAGAGCTATGCATAATGTTATTTCATCATCCGAAGATCGGATGAAAAAGACCATTTCCAATCTAAAGGACGGGTTTGCGTCCCTCAGAACAGGCCGGGCATCGGCGGCGCTCTTTGATAAAATCAAAGTGGATTATTACGGCGACAAATCCCCCTTAAATCAGGTAGCCACTATTTCCATTCCCGAAGCCAGGCTCATCGTAATTCAGCCCTGGGATAAAACGTTAATCGGTGAAATTGAAAAGGCAATCCGTTCATCGGAACTTTCCCTTAATCCCTCGAATGATGGAAAGGTTATCAGAATTTCCATCCCCCCCCTGACCGAGGAACGGCGGAAAGAACTGGTAAAACACGCCAAAAATCAGGCTGAACAGAGCCGGGTGGCGGTACGGAATATACGCCGGGACGGTAACGACGAGCTTAAAAAACTGCTTAAAGAGGGGGAACTCACGGAGGATGAAGAAAGCCGCGCTTCGGAAGAACTGCAAAAGGTAACTGATAACTATATCGTAAAAATCAATCAAGTTTTAGAAGAAAAAGAAAAAGAAATAATGGAAGTGTAATGCCCCAAGATGCGGATTATGATAATTTTCATCTGCCTTCTCATATCGGTATTATTATGGATGGAAACGGGCGTTGGGCGCGGCAGCGGAGTATGATCCGTACCCAGGGACATTTGGAAGGACTTAAAACCGCGAAAAAAATGGTAAAAGCTGCCAGCGATATGGGCATCTCCTACCTCACCCTCTATGTATTTTCCACGGAAAACTGGAAACGCGCCGCCGATGAAGTGGGTTTTATCATGGGGTTGGTTAAAACACACCTCCGGGGCGAACTGGATTTTTACCGGGAAAACCACATCCGAATCCGCCACACGGGAGATCCGGCGGGGCTGCCGCCGGAAATCGCCGGGGAACTCATAAAAGTCTGCGAAGACACCCGGAATTTTCAGGGGCTGTCGGTGGTATTGGCCCTTAATTACGGGGGCCGGGATGAAATAGTCCGGGCGGTACGGCGCTTGATGGCAAAAAACAGCGGAGAGATCACCGAAGAAACCATTCGGCAGTACCTCGATAATCCCGATGTCCCCGATCCGGATTTGATTATCAGAACCGGCGGCGAATTACGGACCAGTAATTTTCTGCTTTGGGAATCGGCCTATGCGGAATATGTTATTTCTCCCAAATTATGGCCCGATTGGACCGGGGATGATCTTAAATCGGCAATTTATGATTATCAAAGGCGGGAACGGAAATTTGGCGGTATACCGGTATGAAAAAATTAATTGAACGGCTTTTGATTTTTTTTATCGGATTACCCCTCCTGATCTGTTTGGTGATCTTTTTGCCCTATAAAAATCATGTGGTCCTGAATATCATGGTTATCCTGGTTACCGCCCTGGGAAGCGTTGAATTTGCGGAGATGCTGAAAACAAAAAACTGCCCCATCAGCCGGTTAGAAGCGGGGATTTTAGGCGCCCTGGTTCCCCTGGGAATGACCATAGCGGTTAGTTTTGAGATCGATATACCGGTAATCCCGGTCTCTTTTATGGCGGCTGTTTCCTGGCCTTTGGTATCCCGGATTTTTTCCGCGTCCGGTAAATTACCGGATATCCTGCTCTCTATCGCCGCGGTTTTTTCGGTGATCATCTATCCCGGTTTTTTTATGATCTGGATTATCAAAATGGCCTTACTCCCCCAGGCGGTCCCGGTTATTCTTATATTTTTACTCATGGTTATCGCCGCTGATTCCGCGGCCTGGGCCGTGGGAATGCTCTTTGGAAGGAAAAACCGTAACATCATTCCCGTAAGTCCCAATAAAAGTATCGCCGGTTTTATCGGCGGTCTTACCGCTTCCATCCTTATCGGATTGGGGGCGGCCCTGTTGATACCGCAAGTATTTATCGCCCAACATATTCCGGCCATACCCGCCGGGTTAATTTTAGGGTTCCTCTCGGGAATCGCCGCGGCTCTGGGGGATCTGGCTGAATCGGCGTTAAAAAGAAGCTCCCAAATCAAGGATTCAGGGGCACTAATTCCCGGCAGGGGTGGTGTGCTGGATTCAATAGATTCTATAGCCATGGCGGCGCCGGTATACTATTGGTTATACCGGGTGTTATTTTGATTAGCCGGTTATTAGGAAGCCCATGAAAAAACGGATAGCAGTCCTTGGCGCCACCGGTTCCATCGGCAAAATGACCATGGATATACTCAGGCAGGGCAGGGATGATTTTGAGGTGGTTCTGCTCTCCAGCCACGGAAACATCCGGGGACTCCTCGATCTTTCAGGGGAATTTCCCGCCGCCCGGCTGGCCCTGTCCGGTCCTGTTCCCCCGGAAGGAACAACCCGGACCGAAGCGACCTATTACGGTACCCGGGCTTTGCTCACGGCCATAGCCGAGTCCGGGGCGAATTTGGTGGTTAACGGTATCGCCGGGGCGGCGGGACTTCCCCCTTCCCTGGCGGCACTGGAAGCAGGGGCGGATCTGGCCCTGGCCAATAAAGAGACTATCGTAATGGCCGCTCCCTTGGTGTTTGCCCTGGCGGAGAAGAAAAAAACCCATATCCTTCCGGTGGATTCGGAACATTCGGCTGTTTTTAACCTCCTGGAAGCCCATGGAAAAGAAAGACTGGAGCGGATCTTCTTAACCGCCTCAGGCGGGCCGTTCCGTAACCTTCCGGCGGAACAGTTTCGCTTAATAACCCCTCAAGAAGCCCTGGCCCATCCCACCTGGAATATGGGGCCCAAGATCACCGTGGATTCGGCGACCTTAGCCAATAAGGGTCTGGAAGTTATCGAGGCGGCGGGACTTTTTGGGGTAGGACCGGATCAGATATCCGTGGTGATCCACCCTCAAAGTATCGTCCATTCCATGGTTGCCTTTCGGGAAGGAGGGGTGTATGCCCAAATGTCAAACCCGGATATGCGGCTTCCCATCCACGGCGCCCTCTACTGGCCCAAACGCAGTCCCTGTTCCTTTGGCGCCTTATCATTTGACGGTTTAACCCTGGAATTTGACAAACCGGACTACAAAAAATTTCCCTTGCTTCCCCTGGCTTATGACGCGGTCCGGGCGGGAGGGCTCTATCCCACGGTATATAATGCGGCTAATGAGGCGGCGGTGACGGCATTTTTATCAAAAAAGATTGGTTTTCTTGATATATCCGCCATAGTTGAGTATGTTTTTAAGAGAGATTGGAGAAATCCGGCTCCTCCCGGCAGCTTTCCGGATCTGGAAACTATTATTGAAGCGGACAGACAAGCCCGGGAACGGGCCCTTAACTACATTTCGGAGAAAAAATGATGTTCATAAAAATAATATTAGGTCTAATCGGGTTGGGGATAGTCGTCTTTGTCCATGAATTAGGACATTTTATCGCCGCCCGGTTAACGGGTATTGATGTAGAAGCCTTTTCTATCGGTTGGGGAAAACCGATCCTAAAAAAGAAAATAGGCCGGGTGGAATACCGGATCGGCATGTTCCCCATCGGAGGTTATTGTAAAATGCGGGGGGAAAACGAATTTCAGGATGCCTTTAAAAATAAAAAAGAGGATATTCCCCTAATCGAAGGAACCTTTTTCGGAGCGGCCCCCTGGAGACGGATTTTGGTTTCCTTTGCGGGTCCTTTTTTCAACCTTATCTTCGCGATTATTGTATTTTCCTGTATTTGGGGCATCGGCTTTGAGGTTTATACCATGGACAACCGGATCGTGCTGGCATCGGATATTGATCAGGAGCGGTATCCCGCTGATGAGGCGGGGCTTAAAACCGGGGATCGGATCATCGAAATAGACCGCCGGCCCATCGCCAATTACCATGATATCCAGGAAGTGATAGCCACCAATGCGGAAAAAAGCCTCGCCCTTAAAGTGGAACGGGAAGGAAAAATTCTGGATGTTACCATACGGCCGCTCCTTGAAAAAAGTTCCGGCGCCGGTAAAATCGGGATATACTATTGGGCCGATCCGGTGATAAGTACCGTAGCCGGGGGAAGCCCCGCGGCCATAGCGGGACTCAGAAGCGGCGATCGGATCAGCCGGATTAACGGGGTGGAATTTCCCTATACCGTTGCCATGTTACGGATCCTCTCGGAGCAAATTCCGGTACTGTCCGTGGAATATGAGCGGGACGGTGAAATCGAAAACACCAACCTGGTCATCCCCTACACCAGGGAAGGGAACGCCGATATTGGTATTACCTATGAGAGCGTCCGTTACCATACCCCCTCATATTCCCCCTGGGGGGCGGTACTCAAGGGCGCTAATGAAACCTGGAAAACCCTGGTTGTTTCCGTGAAGAGTTTTGGGCTCCTTTTTCGGGGTATTGATTTGACCCAGGCAGTCTCCGGGCCGGTACGGATCACCTATATGGTCGGGGAGATTGCCACCGAGGGTTTTGATCAAAGTATCGGTACCGGGATTTCTTCTATGGCTAATTTTCTCGCCCTTATTTCCATTGCCCTTTGTATCATGAACCTCCTCCCCCTTCCGATACTTGACGGAGGAATGATAGTTTTATTCATAATAGAGACAATAAAAGGGCGGCCGCTGCACCCTAAGGCGGTCTATGCTTTTCAGACTATCGGGGCCGTCCTTATTTTCGGCATCATGATTTTTGCGGTTTTTGGGGACATCTTGTTTTTGGTCAGACGTTAGGGATTATTCTGTCCGGTGAAAACCGGAGCGGACACTTTAAAACTATTTTGATAGGGAGTCTTGGATGAAACATAAAATTCCTTGTTTTTGTGATAACACTTTTTCCGTTGAAGTTCCCGATGAAATTGATCTGGATATCCAGGATGAATATATCAATAAGATCATGGACGGTTCTTTTATGAATTTTTTCTGCACCAATTGCGGAAAAAAACATAAACCCGAATTCCCCATCACCATCCTCTGGCCCAGTAGAAACTTACGTCTGGAGGTAATTCCTGAACTGGATCGGGGGGAATTTTATCGCAGGAAAAAGGACCAGGAGCAAAAAGAAACCGTTATCGGCTATCCGGAACTTTCGGATCGGATCGCGGTTTACCGGGACAGGCTGGAACCGGCGGTCATCGAGGCGTTAAAATATTACCTGTTTCTTAAAGCCGAAGAAACCAATCCTGATATGGAGATCAGTATATGGTACCAGAATAAAGGGCCGGATTCCCTTGAATTTCATATTCATGGGTTAAAAACGGATGAAATCGCGGTTACCCGTCTTCCCCTGGACCTCTATGAAAAAACAAACCGGGACTACAAAGCCAACCCCCGGGGAGAACTTTTTTCTTCCCTTCGTTGGCGTTCATACCTTTCGATACAGAATATGCTGCGGCCCGAGGAATTAAAATGATTCATCCCCCCCGGCCGGTCCCGGGGAAAACCCTCCTGTTCCTATGGTATCTCTGGATAGCTTTAGTCTTTTCCATGGCGATCCCTGCAATGGTGGAATCCCAGGGAATTTTCAAAAAAAAAGCCTCCGATGTTTTACCCGTAAATGGGCATAAAGGTCCGGTTAACGTCCTCCTCTACGACCACCAGGGACGTATTTTAAGCGCCGGGGCAGACGGCTTTTTGGGGATTTGGGATATCTCCGCCAATGCCGCGGTTGAACATTTTCAATTATCCCCTTTTTCCATAATTTCCATGGTTTTACGTCCAAATAAACCGGAAATCGCCCTGATTGAATGGAGCGAGTCCGGGCTTTATCGTATTTCCGCCTGGAATTATGAAACCAAAAAGAACCTTTTTATTCGTTTTTTTAAGGAACCCCTGTCCTACATTAATTATTCCGGGGGAGGTAATTTCCTTATCGTGATTGATAACAACAGAACCGGGGCTTTTTTTATTAACGCGGAAACCGGGGATGATATATCCTCTCCTTTAAGCATAAGGGGAACCGTTACCTTCGCCGCTACCGGCAGATCCGAACGGACTATGATCGCCTATTTGCCCTCCGGAAGCCTTTCCTATTGGGAATTGGAATCGGGGAACGAAATCAGACGTTTACCGGTTCCGCCCAATATCCTGTCTCCGGTCCTTATGGGGAACAACAATTTTTTTGCCGGTTTTGATTCCGGCGGCCTGGTGATAGTGAATGCCCTTTCCGGGGATATTATTGCCCGGGAACCTTCCCTGCTTCCGGGAATCCTGGTTCCTGAAGCATCCGAAACATTGCAATTACTGTGTTTTTCTGCGGACCGGGTATATTACTTTTCCCTTACATCCAAAGGAGCGCTTGAAAGGGTAAAGTCCTTAACCGTATCCATTCCCGAAAAGGTAACAAGTGTCCTAAGCGCCGGAAAAATACCGGTTCTGGGAGGCGCCGACGGAAAGATCCGGTCCTTTGATTCCCAGGGAAGGCTCAAGGTTATGACCGCCGCGGATCAATTGACCCTTCGGGACGCCGCCGTTTCCGGAGGGGTTCTGGCTTTTATCGGGGAGGTAAATAATCTGGGTTTTCTTCCCCTGGATTATACGGCCATAAAAGACCGGGGGGTTATTCAGTTTGAGACCGCCCGAAATTATACCAACATTACCCCGGAACCGGAAGTAAATCCCGGTAAGCCGGGAAAATTCATATTTTGGCGGTCCGACGGAGATTTTGATTCCCCCATGGTAAAGAACGTTCCGGTTTCCGCCATGGACACCCTGCCCCCGGATGTTCCCCCGCAAACTGACGAACCGGCGCGGGCTTCCGTTACCCGGAGGGAGCCCCTGCTTTCCGTTTCTATGCTGGCGGATCAGGTGTTGTCCCTGGACACCAACGGAAATATCACCGTCACTTCCCTCGATGCGGGAAATAGCATCTTTTCATTTTCCTCCCAGGGCGCCCTGGACGCGGCTTTTCTTGACCCGGGGAATATTATTATCGGCCGCAGCGCCGGTTCGGGGGGGACTCCCTTTCTCAAAGTGAACCTCTTAAGCGGTGAAACCGTACCCTTGGCATACCCTGTTGGTATCGGAGCCCGGGTATACCGGGGATTGACGGGGACCATATACGGCGGCGTGGCGGCCCTGGTCTCAGGTACCGTAAAAAACGGTATTATCAAATTAGATGTCCTAAGGCCGGATCGTTCCATGCTTTTAACGGAATATCAGGGGGAAGATACCGGATTTGACATGGCCGAATGTAACGGCGCCCTGGCAAGTACCCTCGGTAAGGAATGGGCGGTTATTCACCGGGACGGCGCCGCGGTTCCCTTTGAACGGACATCCGGCCTGCCTATAAAACTTATCGGCGGCATAAACTATTTCTTAGCCATAGACCGGGAGGGCAGCATCACCTGGTATGATCCGGAGAGCGGAGCGTGGCGCGCCCTGCTCAGGATGTATGAAAAACAGTGGTTTTTAGAAAAAGCCGACGGTTCGGTTTTAACGGGGACCATCAAAACAGATTCCTAAAACGGCGGCTCTTGGGCTGTTAGTTTTTATCCTGCTTAATCGTGGGACGGATTTTTATGTACCTTTTCTATGGCTTGGGAGACCGCCTGTTTTACCGAATCGGCATAGGATTTATCTTCCATAGCTTGGGCTGCATAGAGGGTTCCCAAAAGAGAAAACCGATAAAAGGGTTTTACCGCATTCAACGCCATGGCGGCCATATCGACCACACAATCATTACAACGGCAAATTTCTCCATTATAAGATTCAAGCTGATTTTCCAATTCTTTCAGGACCACCTTTTCCGATTCATTCACCAATAGTTCAAAATTATAACTATCAATAAATCCCATAGTTCCTCCTCACAAAAATTAGGATCAACCCTAAGAGCTTCCCGCGGAACTCTTGGGAAAACCTCCTCCGGATCAACCATCCCTTGCCCAGGGCTCAAATCGGGTATACTTCTTTAAAAAAACAATCTTCACCGGCCCGGTTGGTCCATTCCGTTGTTTGGCTATATTTAATTCCATAAGTATCCCATCGGGGGGGACATCCTCCATGGATTTTTTTTCCGTTTCTTCCGCCGTATTCAAAAACATTACCAGATCCGCATCCTGTTCGATAGAACCCGATTCGCGAATGTCTGAAAGATTGGGCCGTTTACCCTCGGCGTCCCGGCGGACCTGGGAAAGGGCTACAATAGGGATATTGAGCTCCCGGGCAAGACTTTTAAGGGAACGGGAAATTTCCGCTATTTGTTCATGCCGGGGGAGCTGATAGTTATCCGAACTTATCAGGGTAAGATAATCGATAAAGATGATCTCCACCTTTTGTTGGACCCGAAGCCTCCGGGCCTGGGCCCGGAGATCCAGGAGTTTCATATTGGGCATATCCACAATATAAAAGGGAGCGTTATAAATACGATCCGCCGCTTTATAAATAAGATCAAAATCAGAGGGTTTTAAAAGGCCCGCCCGAATTTTAGTGGATTCGATTCGGGCTTCGCTGGAAATAAGCCGCTGTACCAGGGCCAAATCAGACATTTCCAGGGTAAAAAAGGCAATCGGAATTTGTCTTTTTTTGTTATGGATGGACATATTGGCCGCCATGGTTAAGGCCAGGGTGGTTTTTCCCATGGAAGGCCGGGCGCCGATAATGATAAGCTCTGAATTTTGAAAACCCGAGGTCATATTGTCTAATTTATCCAGCCCTGAAGGAATCCCGGTATAGGCATCTTTGCTATTAAAGAGGCTTTGTATGGTCTCTATCGCCTGGGGAATGATCTCTTTGGCGCTTTTAAAGGTAGAAGTCTGCCGGTTGTCGGCAAGATCAAATAAACGCTGTTGAGTTTCTTCCAGGATGATCCGGGAGTCCCGGGATTCATCAAAGGATTTGGTGTTTACCTCCGCGGATATTCTCAGAAGAACCCTCCGGATGGAACAATCCTTTACTATCTGGGCATAATAATCCACATTGGCGCTGGAGGGTACCACATTGGTCAGGGACGCCACATAAGCAGCTCCTCCGGAAGCCTCCAATTCCCCTGCCTGCCTGAGTTCCGCGGTGACGGTGATGATATCCGCCTTTCGCCCCTGATTAAAAAGGCTTAAAACCGCCTCGTAGACCCGGCGGTTGGCATTGGAATAAAAATCATCCGGTCTAAGGTACTGGATCGCAACGGTAACCGCATCCTCATCCAGAAGCAAAGCGCCTAAAGTAGCCTGCTCCGCTTCCTCATTATGGGGAGGGATTTTATCCTTAAGCACCGTAGCTGCCATAGGGGGTTAAAGCTTATTCCTGGGATGCTTCAACCGTACCGGTGTCAGGGGAAAGCTCCGGGGAAATTTCGGCTTTATCGATATCAGGAGTCTCCCCCGGAGAAAGCGCCGCCGCGGTTTTATTGGGATCTTCCGGTGGAACTGGGGAACCGGCTTCCAAAACCGCCGCCTCCGGGACAGTTTGATCCGTCCCCTCCTGAACATCCCGGCGTCTCCGGGGCCGATTGGGGGGCGGATTTTTTGTTTCCACCTTGATCTCCTGGCCCTGGACCGTAATATTTATTTCCGCGAAAGCATTTTCGTAGAGTTTAACCGTAACCTTATATTTACCGACACTCTTAAAGGTATTTCCCGGAAGCTCCACCCGCTTCCGCTCAACCGGGAATCCCTGTCTTAAAAGTTCATCGACGATGGTCTGGCTGGTAACGGCGCCGTAAAGTTTTCCGTTGGCTCCGGCGGGCATGGATAAAAGCAGATCAAGACCCTCTAGTTTTTCTTTAAGTCCCAGGGCATCCGTCCGTTTATCCGCCTTCCGGGCCTCAATTTCCCCCCGCCGGGATTCAAATAACTTGATCGTACTTTCCGTATAGGGAAGGGCAATACCCCGGGGAAAAAGATAGTTCCTGGCGTAACCTTTAGCTACATCCCTTACGTCCCCTTCTTCGCCCAAGGGGTTCAGATCCTTATTGAGAATTACCTTCATAACACAAGCTCCTTTGAAATAAAAGCCTAACCTTTTATTTCGTATTTCCTCTTTTAATTTCCCACCCTCGGAGTAGAGGACGGGCCGTTTGATTTTTGTACCCGAAAGGGCGCCCAATTTTCCGCTATTCCCAAAAAAGTTAAAATTCCAAGCACAAACGGACCCATACCGGGGTTAAATATCATGAACAAAAAAACAATATTGCATATAACCCGTAAAATAGGGGGAACGGCAAAACGGTTTAAAAAAAACAACACAATTCCCCCGCCTTGGGCCAGATAAAGTATAATACACAGGACAAGGACATTCCACGCGATAATTTCCAGGGGGGCTATTTTTGCCCAAGTTCCCAAAAGTACCGCCAAAAGAGAACCGGAAAGCACCCAGATAATCCCCGGCGCCACATGAAACCCCGATAAATTTCCTCCCGGATGCCCGCGCCGGATAAGCCAGGCCAACATCAACGCCGTCTGACGGCTTATACAAAAAAACAAAACACAGGATGCTACCCCGCCGCCCCGAATCAAAATAAATTCCAAGGATTCCAAAATGATATCCGGAGTAAGCTGCTCCAAAAGGGAACTGCGTACCACATCGGCCCCCCCGGAAGAGATATACAGAGAACTCAATACCTCCAACTGCGATTTAATAAAAGCGTAGAATCCGGCGTTATGCCGCAGAGCAATAAAAAGGGGCAAAAAGACCAATGCCCCCGCCAGAGAACCCGCCATAATACGATAGGCAGTCCGGATCCGTAAAAAACCGGGGCCCGACGAAGGCGGAGCCGTAATCCATCCGAAGAGTACGACCATGGCGGAAAAATAAATTACATCCGTCCCCCATTCCCCGGGATCATAATCCAAAAAAAGGGCCATTCCCCCAAACAATATACCGTTCCCGATAACGGCGCAAACCATGGCAAACCACGCGGTCCGCAAACTATAACCAAAAGCCACAACCCCCAGGGGAACCAGGAAAAAAAAACCCAAGAACCCACTCCGTATACACCCCACACTCATAAGCGCGCTGATGAGGACGGGAATAAGATCCGGGCTGCGACGGATGGTCATAGACAACGAGACGCGGCTTAATCGGCAACAAAGGGAAGCAAGGCGATAACTCTGGCCCGTTTAATCGCCAAAGCCAAAACCCGCTGGTGTTTTGCACACGTTCCGGTAATCCGCCGGGGCAATATTTTCCCCCGTTCGGTAATAAACCGGCGAAGCACATCGGCATCCTTATAATCTATTTTCAGCTTTTGGGTGCAAAATTTGCAGACCTTTTTCTTAAAATAGATTTTTCCTTTACCGCCCCGGCCGGTTTTGTCTTCCCCATCCCGGCCGTCCATCTGAACATCCATTCCCCTATCCTGCCGGGACGGACGTTCGTTTTCACTATATTTTTCGTCAGACATAATAAACTCCATCAATTTGAGGTTTTTTAGAAAGGAATATCATCGGTAAAACCATCATCCCCTCCCGGAGGAGGGGGCTCCCGGGGGCTTCGTTCCGGGGGATTTTCTCCCCGGCGCTCCTGATAAGCTCCCGAACCGGTTCCGGCGGAGGAATTTCCTCCTCCGAGAGTACCGCCGAGCAGCTGCAGGTTGGTTGCCACAATTTCCACCTTGGAACGATTCTGGCCATCCTGCTCCCAGCGATCCTGGCGAAGTTCCCCTTCGATGCCTACCATCTTTCCTTTAACCAAGTACTGATTCAAAGACTCACCCTGCCTACCCCACAGGACGATATCAAAATAACTCACCTCATCCACCCACTGATCACCGTTTTTTTTTCGGCGGTTAACCGCGATGGAAAATTTACAAACCGGCTGCCCGCCGGAAGTATATTTAAGCTCCGCATCTCGGGTTAATCTACCAATAAGGACTACATGGTTCAGATCGGCCATAGGATTTTCCTTATTATTCCTCTATTCTTACAAAAAGATATTTAAGAAGATTGGTGTTGAGTTTAAAAATCCGGTCCAGGGTTTGCAGCTTTACCGGATCCAGTTTAAGGGTAAAGAGAACATACCGTCCCCGTCTTCTTTTTTTGATTTCATAGGCAAGATCCCGATCCCCGATTTCATCGGTTTTTTCGATCTCCGCCCCATGATCCTTTAGGTCGGTCAATAAATGTTCCCGCCCTTCTTGATACTGGTCTTCTTCCAGGGGGAAGATAACCGTTAGCTCATACGGTCGCATGGGCCCTCCTTTCGGACTAAAATATGGTCTGCTTTACGCAGACAAAGAGGTATAAAGGGGCTGCTTCAAAATCTATTGTTTTGAAACAGCCCCTTATATTATAAAAATTACCTTTTTTCGTCAATATGTTATTTACCCATTTTTTTTAATACCGAAGCATTCCCAAAACCAACCAAATTTTGGGAATATCTCTATACAAATATCAAATAAAAACCGATATATTATAATAAGGGGCGGTAGTTTCAAAGCTGTCCAAATCTTTAAAGAAAATTAAGATCAGAAATATGGTTAAACAGATTAATTTTGAGGACAATATCTTTTTGCTTTCCATGCGGATTCGGATGATTCGGGACTTGCTGTTTCTTGATGCCGAGCCTGAACTTTTTCTGGAAATAACCCTGGCCGACGTTGATTTTATCGATCGTACCCTGACGTTCCTTTTAAAGAATTTAAGTGAAAACAAACGGTTTATAGAACGGGAAAAACAGCTTTATAACCTCTCCAAAACCGAATATCAGTTTGATGCGCTTCTGTCGGAATGGGTCAACGGATCGGGAAGTATTTCCGGAGAAGCCTTACCGCCGCCGATCCATGAAAAAATAGCTATTTTTCAAACTCAGTCCCTGATTAGACAAAAAACCTTTGCCGAATCCAGGACGGAATTCGATAAAAAACCGGATAATATGGTGGTCAGTTCCGATGAGTTGATTGAGCTCCTCAAGGATTTTTAACAGGCCATGAGGATTTCCGGGGGGATCCTCCGGGGACGGCGGATTGAAGTTCCCGAAGGGATAATACGGCCCGCCATGGACCGGATGCGGGAATCGGTTTTTGCCACCCTGGGGGATTTGACCCAGGTTTCTTTTCTTGATTTATTTTCCGGTTCCGGTATTATCGCCCTGGAAGCGGCCTCCCGGGGAGCGGAGCCCATTGAAGCGGTGGAAATGGATCCCTTAAAACGAAAAATTCTCTTAAAAAATATTTCCATTGCCCCGGTCAGGATCAACTGCCGCTTTATGGCGGCGGAACTTTATATTAAACGGGCCAAAGAAAAATTTGATATTGTCTTTTGTGATCCCCCCTTTCCCTATAAATATAAGGAGGAACTCCTCCAGGCCATAACCACTTCCCCTCTTCTTTCGGCAGGTTCCCGGCTCCTGATACACCGCCCCCGGGAGGAATCGTGGCGGAATATTCCGGAACATCTCCGGGTAGAAAATTCCAAGATCTATGGCCGGTCGGTAGTTGATTTTTTTAGAAAAGACGTGTAAAAGCCAGCTGTTAAAAACAGTGGTTTCGAGACCGGCTCTTGATACCTGGTATGTATAATAATACTTGAATGATTTAGTAATATCTAGTATAATAAAGTTTTATAAAGCGGTATTTCCAAAAGTCAAAATTGCAATTTTGGGAAATGTTACCTTGATATGGAGGGAAAGGCGGGTTTTTGATTGCTTTTCCCATAGTCAACCCCCCAATTTAAGCGACTTTGGGGAGTAAATCTAAAATGAGCCTCTTCAAAGGCCGGATAGTTTTGAAACAGCCTCGAATTTCAAGAAAATTCAGTTGTAAATTTGGAAAAAATGACGTTATATTATAATATACGGTAGTGTTAGGATCAAAATGGATTATAAAAAAGTATTTGGTCGCTTTGAAACTCAAAATGAGTTCATAAAAACCGTTTCTAAACCCACAATTGACGGAGTCCAAAAAGCGGCTCTTAATCGTAAGGGTAATATCTTATACAACTCCGGAGATATAGAAGGGGCAAAGCGAATTTTTCTAACAACCGGATATTCCGACGGTTTGATAAGGGTTGGTGACTATTATGTTTCCCAAGGCAGGGATATAGATGCCCTCCATATGTATTGGATAGCTCCAGATCATACCAAGTGTGAACCTATCATTGAGCGTTTATCCCTTATTATAAAAACATTATTACGGGAAGAAGAGGATCAGCCCAATGAGTGATCAAGAAAATCAAAGTTCCATAAATATTGAAAAAAATTCGGAAAATCAAACTGAAGAAAACAAGGAAGCTTCAGAAATCTCAGAATTATCAGAATTATCAAAAAAAGGATATCAGCTTTTAAAAGAAAATAAGATCGCCGATGCCATGGATTGTTTTACAAAGATCCTGATGGTGGACGAAAACAACAATTATGCCCTGGTGGGTATGGGGGATGCTACCCGGAAGCGGGGTTCCTTTCGGGAGGCGGTAGAATATTACCGGCACTGTTTGGCCCATCACCCGGGAAACAATTACGCCCTTTTTGGATTGGCGGATTGTTATAAAGCCCTTAACCAATTTCATAAAGCTATAGAAATATGGGAACAATATCTGTTCCATGATGATAAAAACATTACCGTGCTGACCCGGGTTGCCGATGCTTATCGAAAGGTGCGGGATTTTAAACATTCCAAGGCGGTATACCTGCGGGTATTGGAGATGGAGGAACAAAATCCCTATGCGATTATCGGTTTAGGACACCTGCATTACGATTTTAAAGAATACCGGGACGCCCTTTTTTATTGGGAAAAGATGCTGGAAACCAATAAAGACACGGTGGACATCCGGGTCCTCACTTCTATCGGAAATTGCCACCGGAAATTAAAAACCTTTGAAAAAGGGATACCTTTTTTTCAACGCGCTCTTGAAAAAGAGCCCTTTAATTTTTACGCCCTTTTTGGGCTGGCCGACTGTTACCGTGGTATGAACCAGCAGAGCCGTTCCCTGGAGTATTGGAACCGTATTTTGGAACAAGACCCCCGGAACAAGGTGATTCTGACCCGGGCGGGAGACGCCTATCGTAGTTTGAATGATTTTGAGCGGGCGGGAGATTATTATCGCCGGGCGCTGAATATTGAATTTGATACCTATGCGGTTCTGGGCTTAGCGGTGATAGCCAAGGCCCAGAATAAATACCAGGAAGCCATTGAATCCCTGCGCCGCCTTATCCAGCAGGATCCCAAAAATTACCGTCTTTATGTGGAATTGGCCGATTGCTGGATAAAAAAGAACGATAAGACCCAGGCGGTGGAAGTACTGGTGGAATTCCAAAAATTGGGAATCCGTAACCCCATGGTGACCGAGCTTCTGGAAAAATATAAATCCTGAAGATACCCTGGATGAGCCCTATGTCTAAGTCCGTATTGTCATGGCTCTCCCTGGAAGAACTAAAGGCGCTGTTTTCCCCCTTACCACCGTTCCGGGCCAAACAGGTTTACCAGTGGATACTCCGGGGAAGCCGGTCCTTTCAGGATATGACGGATCTTTCCCGGGATCTTAGGGAGGAGTTGGATTCCCGGTTTACCCTTTATTCCAGCATGGTTTCTTCCCGGTTGGAGGATCCCGACGGAACCCTTAAACTTAAGATAGCCTTGGGGGACGGCGCGAAGATCGAGGGAGTCCTTTTGGTTGACGGCGAGGGCCGGCGCACCGCCTGTCTTTCTACCCAGGCGGGGTGTCCCATGGCCTGTGTCTTTTGTAAAACCGGCGCCCTGGGGTTCCGGCGTAACCTTGACGGCAGGGAAATAGTCGAACAGTTTCTCCACATCCGTTCCGCGGGGGCCGGGCTCAAGGGGGCTAAAACTCCCTCCGAGGGGCCGGAAATTGCCAATATCGTTATCATGGGGATGGGAGAACCCCTGCTGAATCTTAGGGAACTCCGCCGGGCGTTGGGGATCCTCACCGATCCCGATGGGTTGGGAATTTCCAAACGGCGGATTACGGTCTCTACCAGCGGCATCATCCCCGGTATATTTGATTTAGCCGATCAGGGACCGGAGGTACGGCTTGCGGTCTCCCTGACCACCGCCGACGAAGATCTACGAAAAGGGCTGATGCCGGTAACCCTGACCAATCCCCTCCCCCGCTTAAAGGACGCCCTCATCTATTACCAGCGAAAAACCAGGCGCCGGCTTACCCTGGAAGTGGTACTGTTGGGAGGGCTCAACACCCGGCGGCAGGACCTGGAAGCCCTGGCCGATTTTGCGGCGGGGCTTGAGGTGGTGGTGAACCTTATCCCCTGGAACCCGGTGGAAGGAATGGAATTTGAAGGCCGCCCCCTGGCACAACCCACGCCCCGGGAAATTGTCGAATTTTCCGAAGCCCTGATCAAGCGGGGTATCGGGGTAACCCGGCGCCTGGGAAAAGGCCTGGGGGTATCCGGCGCCTGCGGCCAACTGGGGGAACCATTTTAGCCTTTAAGCAGGACGTTGGTTTTTAAAAATGAACCTTCCCGCCCTGAAGGCTAAACTTGACCCACGGAATACAAGCAATTTAACCACAAAGGACACGAAGGACACAAAGGAAGGAAGGAAGATCGGCTTCAGGTTAATTGGGCCTGTCAGATTTTTTGTGTAAATGAGCTGGCTGAAATTTTGACCGTCATTCTACCTTCAGTTTTCCATGGGGTTGGTTTCCGTAATTCCTTGTGTCATAAGAAATTACGATATTT